>JBAUWG010000474.1:0-5366 GCA_049583675.1 Desulfobacterales bacterium
ATCTGATATTTCAAGAATTCAAACTGGCCCTCGACACCTTCATGGCCGAAACCGTCAATCCTGAAATTATCCGTTTTATCAGAAATAAAGAAGCGCACATACATGAACAACTCATGGCAATAGCGGATCCATTCGATGTTATTGTTCATGATGCGGTTGTTGAATATAACAGCATGATGGACAATTTGGAAATAAATCCTTTTTATGAAACACCCAAGAGCGTCGATCTTCCGGATATCGGCGCTATCAAAGCCGCCACGGGTTTAACCCTCCCGCCCGCGGTTGCCCATATGCGCTACACGGCAAAAATGAAAACAGAGGCGACCATGCGTTTTGGTCTCTATAAGGTTGTCCGCATTTTTAAAAAAATATTAAACAAACCGATTCAAGGAAATAATGACGACGAAGCACTTGCATTAAAAGATGGTGTTTCAAGCATGAAACGTGAAACTGAGAAATCTATAATATTTCATTTTAAAGATTATCAGGAGAATATCAAATTTCAATATACATACAAGCTGGTCGACGCGCTTTCAAACAGCCTGTACGAATCGCTTTTGGATCGCTTTGAAATTTATACGTCGGATCTTTCAAATCTTGTATCACAGATAAACAACAAGATGATCGACAGGGAACAGATGGTAGACTTGTTGAACATGATGGCGCTTTCTTGCAGTAAAACGGATGAACAAATAAATGATGTTAGAGAAAAAATTAAAGCTTTGGGACCGATCGGAAAGTAAAGATCTCGGGCCGAAGGGCCAGTCTTTGGTTATCTTGGGATTTGAGATTTTAAACACAAAACGCCAAGGCAAAGCCATCTTTCTTGGACTTGAAATACAGGATAGGGTTTCTACGCTGAACTAAACAAGATAAGTGGGGAGGTGTTGATTATGAATGACCGTCAAAATAGGATCATCGCAGTAGCCAATGAAAAGGGCGGTGTCGGCAAAACGGTAACGGTATTAAATTTAGCTGCGGCGTTATGCAAGGAAGGGAAAACGGTTCTTGTCGTCGACATGGACCCTCAGTTTAATGCAACAAAAGGGCTTGGCATAGATGTGAGTGATGAAGATCTGACGGTATATGATCTCATTATTGGCGACAAATCCATTGAAGCGGGTGAAGTTATCCGGCATACAAGATGGGAAGGGCTTGACCTCATTCCATCCCACATAGATCTGGCCGGCGCAGAGGTGGAACTTGTCGATAAAGTTGGACGTGAAAACCGGCTGAAAGAGGCGCTTGACGGCGTCAGTGCTAAATATGATTTCATATTCCTTGATACACCTCCCAGCCTTTCCTTGTTGACAGTCAATGTGTTGGCGTATGCAAATGAGGTGGTGGTACCCTGCCAGACTCACCCCTATGCATATGCTGCGTTGGACGGACTTTTTGACACCCTATTTGCCATAAAGGAAAACATTAATGAGGACCTCAATGTCACCGGCATTGTGGCGACATTATTCGATACGCGTACCCGTATCAGCCACAACATTTTAGAGAAATTGAAAAGCGATGGCAGGTATGCCGGCATGCTTTTTAACACGGTGATAAGGAATAACACGACCATTGCTGAAAGCGCTGGGGTCGGAAAGCCCGTAATCTTCTTCAGACAAAGCAGCTATGGTTCTTCAGACTATGTCAGTCTTGCAAAGGAGTTGATGTCTCGCCGGGTGCCGGAAAATGATTGAAAATTGAAGACCGAAAATTGTCGATTAAATATTTTAGGGGCTCTCCCAATTTTATTAATGAAAAGAAAGTTCGGATTCTTTTTAAATAGACGCATAAATGTCAATGAAACGGGGTGTGGCGATACCACAAATCTTCAACCTTCAATCGTCAATTTCACAAGGTTCTCTCTTGCAAAGTCTATTGAAGGGTCCATAGCCAGTGCCGTTTTATAATATTCAACGGCTTTTTCCTTCTGCCCCATTTCCCTGTAATTTGAGGCGATATTCGCGTAATCGATGGCGGAACCCGGGTCTATCTGCAACACCTTTTTAAAGCACGTAATGGCTTTTTCATGCTCCTTGAGCTTGAAATAGCTAAAGCCCATAGAGTTGTATATATCCGTCCGTTCGCTGTCATGTGCTTCGGCATGTTCTAATACATCCAGTGCCTTCCGATATTCACCCATTTTATTCAAAGAGATGCCCATGTAAGAATAGATGCTGGATATATCTTGTTCTGTGGGATCAAGCTCAAGAGACCTCGTAAAATATCCAAGCGCTGTTTCTGGGTCGTCGAGGGCAAGGTGACATGCCCCGAGGTAAAATTTTATGTAGTATTTATCCGTCAGCAACATCTCGATATTTTTAAGTTCTTCAACGGCCCTCCGGGGCGGTTCAGTTTCGGCAATAATTTTAGCGGAAAACATTCCGACGCTGGTTCCAAGCGATCTTTCCCTGAAATGGGCTCCCGGAACAATGGTATAAAAAGCCGGGACATCGAGCAATGGGTGCCGGGTATTCACGACAATGACTTCCATATTTTTTCTTGCCAGAGCAGCGATACAATTTTGGACTTCAATTTTTATATTTTTATTTGAAAGATCAGGGAGCGCTTTAATATCAATTTTTTCTGTTGGGTTTATGATAAACTCGGCATCTTCGATCCGTGAAAATTTAGGAAGACCACTGGCAACATATTTGGAACCCGTATCAAAGTCACCGGAAAGCTGGGCAACTTCCGTAAGCGCTCGGCTCAACGCCTTTTCCGGATCGGGCGTTGTTCCGGCCGTCCATACGATTTCACTTCTTTTCGGAAATGTCGTAGGGTCATATGCCAACACACCGATGCTGGGGATTCCCATGTCCAGAGAGAAATCGGATATATACAGCCTAATCCCGGCTTTTTTGTATTTTTGCAGCATTTCTCTTGACATTGGATCCGTGATGGAACTTGCTATAATTGCAGGCACTTTCATTCGGTTGCGGCTGATTAGAGAAGATACGTGCCGTTCCACAATTTCACAAATACCTTGGCTTAAAGCTTCTTCCGCACAGTTGCCCGCAGACGGACCGTTGAATTCATTAATCGTGTAGAACCAATTAAAAGGGATGAGCATTTCTTGATTCCGTGTTAAATTATATGCTTTTGTCCATTTTAACGACAGGTTTTCAAAAACTTTTTGTGCATTGTTCAAATCTTTGGAGTCATCATGGACCGATTGAGCGATCATCTCAAAAGAAATGGCATTTTTTTTAAGATTTCGATATTTTTCAACAAAAAAGTTTTCAGGATTTTTTAAGTAGCTAAAAAAACTGAACCGTTCCGCGAGTTCCATTACAGCGGAAGCTTCCGCCTGCTGTGGCGTGGCGCCTTTTCCCATCTGCTTTTTCGTTCCGATCATGGCAGCGGCATCTTTACCGCAGGTGCTGAAATAGACCGGAATGTTTAATCTTCCCTTATCGATTCTTAATGTATCTTCAAGGATATCCAAATCTATCGTTTTTAATTTTGACTTGAAGCGCCTGACGGTTTCTTCGGGCGATAGTATTTTGTCCTGATCCAGCGTAAATTTTTTAAAAGCGTCTTTTAAAATGATTTTGCAGTTCATGATGATTCCTTTATTCCTATATTTTACCCGGTGAAATTCTTTTCTATATCAGCGGGGCCGTCGACTTTTTAATCCTGCTTACAGGGGGATGAATGAAGGTATCATTCAAATCTGGCATGCCAAAAGTATTTTTGAAATAAATGATACGCGTTATCGCTTTATGGGTCAAATCATTTTGGCCCAATTCAAGTTAAACGTTTGGCGCGTTTTTTTAAATTGACCGATTCCGATGAATTTGATATGACAACACCATCTTATGTGGGGATGTAGCTCAGCTGGGAGAGCGCGGCGTTCGCAACGCCGAGGTCGAGGGTTCGATCCCCTTCATCTCCATTTTAAATGATTTAAAGGACTTGGAGAAGTTACTTCAAGTCCTTCTTTAATTTATTACCGTCCCAATTTTACACTCTTTATGACCCTGAACCATTCAATGTTGAAACTTTTTAGGTGTGAAATTTGAGTTATAAGTTGACCAACGGCAAAGTTATGTTAAAATAAATGATTTGCAATAAAATAAATGAGATTATTGAAATTATGGAACGCACAGCAGAAATTGATCGGAAGACAAAAGAAACATCGATTCGTATTGCGCTCAAGCTGGAAGGTATGGGAAACAATGAAATATCAACAGGAATCCCATTCTTCGATCACATGATAACGCTTTTTTCCGTTCACGGTTTTTTTGACTTATCCGTTGATGCCAAAGGAGATATTGACGTTGATTTTCATCACACCATAGAAGATGTCGGTCTGGTCCTTGGGGATGCATTTGATCGTGCTTTGGGGGATAGAAAAGGGATCAAGCGATTCGGTCATGCTGTGACGCCGATGGATGATGCACTTGCTTCTGTTGCCGTCGATTTGTCAAAACGCCCTTTCCTGGTATTCAATGTGCCGGATAAAGCAATTTCTGAAGGACATTCTTTTTTGCCGTTGACCAAGGAATTTTTGCGGGCTTTTTCAAATCGCTGTGGTATGAACCTCCATGTCAATGTTTTTTATGGCGATAATGAACATCATATTAATGAATCCATTTTCAAAGCACTGGGAAGAGCTCTGGACCAGGCCGTTTCCTTTGATGACAGGGTAAAAGATGTTCGCTCATCAAAAGGCAAATTATAAACCTGTCCATGTTCCGCAATTGTAATTTCTGCTAACCCCAATACGAGTTTGTGTCCATCCATACTTGAATTCAGAGTGGAACCGAAATGGGAAAGAAAAATTTATATAAAAATAATAAAACCCTGGCTAAATTTTTGCTTTTAACGGGTATGGTGCTGTTATCAGGCTGCGGAACCGGCAATATGGTTAATAGGGAGCCGATAACACTGCCGGGAATCGAGAAAATACTGATTCTCCCATTTGAGGACATGGCCTCAGTATATGGGGAAAATATGGATGTGCGTTGTCCGGTGTGCGGAAAAGTGTTTACCACCGGAAAGGTGAGCCAGGGCGCGGCTGACATGCTCACCGAGCAGTTGTTCACGATATTAAATAAACGCAAAGATATTCAGTTGATACCCAGCAGTAACGCCCAGGGAGTGATGTCGGACCTGCTGGCAGGAAGCCATAAAGAGTTGAACGAGAAAGACTTGGCAGTTGAAACCGGACGTGCGCTGCATGCCGATGCCGTGCTTGCAGGGTTTTTATATCGTTACCAGGATAGAGTGGGGAGTGAATATTCGGTGGAGTCGCCGGCTTCCGTAGCGTTTGATATTCATCTTATTCGAGTAAAAGATGGTCGCGTGTTGTGGGGCGGCCATTTCGATGAAACGCAGCGGCCATTATCCGATAACCTTTTGCG
>JBAUWG010000475.1:0-2579 GCA_049583675.1 Desulfobacterales bacterium
ATATATCTCTCAGAAGACCGGCCGGGCCGAAAATGGATCGTCCATCCGCGGGATCAGCTCCAGCGAAATCGACGGCAGTTTGAAAATCACCGGCGGAAGAGTGGGCGAGTTTTCTCCGAAGGCGGTCCGAAACGTACTGGCTAAATTTCCCGGCGTGGCTTACGAAGTGAACAGCTTTCTCAAGGAACGAATCGGTGAAACACTTTCGGGTTTCACTGCGTCAGTCGTTATCGATGTATTCAGTCCGGATTTGAACGTGCTGGAAACCAAAGGCCGCCAGGTCGCAGACGTTCTGAAAAGCATCCCTGGAGGGGAGGACATCTTGGTACATTCCGTTCCCGCCGGCCCATCCGTTGTCATCCGAATCCGCAAAGATGAACTGGTTCGATGGGGGTTTGAAGTCTTAGACGTCCTCAACACCATTCAAGCGGCCTTCCAGGGAGCGACCGCCGGACACATCTATGAGGAAAACCGGGTCTTTGATGTAACGGTCATCCTGGGGGCCAAGGATCGCACTGCCGTGACGGCGATCGGTGCATTACCGTTACGAAACGCTGCTGGGACCTATGTCCTTCTCGACAAGGTGGCTGACATCTTCGAAACCGCCGGTCGCTACGAGATCATTCATCTCGACGGCAGGAGAGTTCAGACCGTTACGTGCAATGTAACCGGGCGGACGGTGGGGGCGTTCGTGAGAGAGGCCGGCAAGAAAATCAGAGCAGCTGTTTCGCTGCCGGCCGGATCATATATCGAGTTCAGGGGGGCGGCCGAGGCTGCCGCTCGGGCCTGGGAGCAGCTGCTGTTTCGGGCTCTGCTGGCAGGGACCGGAATCCTTCTGCTGCTGTCCATGACGTTGAAGAATTATCGAAATGTGTTTCTGGTGCTGCTGAACCTTCCCTTCGCCCTGGTCGGCGGTGTGCTGATACTGCTCGTAAGTGGCACGGTTCTGTCTCTTGGGGCTATGGTGGGCTTCATCACTCTTTTCGGCATCACGCTTCGCAATTCTCTCATGATGATCTCCCACTATGAGCATCTGATTGCGGAGGAGGGGATGGACTGGTCTTCGTCGACCGCGCGCCGGGGCGCTTCGGAACGCCTGGCGCCGGTCGTTATGACGGCCCTGATCACCGGTTTGGGTCTAATGCCGCTGGTCATTGGCATGCACACTGCCGGCCGGGAAATCGAGGGGCCCATGGCATTGGTAATTTTGGGCGGGCTGTTTACCTCCACTTCGCTGAACCTGCTGGTTCTGCCCACGCTGGCGGCCCGGTGGGGACGGTTTGTAAAACCGGAGCCCGAAAAAGATCAACTGAGTCGTTGATCGGCCAGGAAAGGTGATCTCAGAAACCAGCACAAAATATTTTGAATGAGTTTGCTGAACATTTCCCGCTTTGCTGAAAGTTGAGGGTGCGAAACTTGAATAAGTTATTGGTGCATTGATGCAAAAGCAGTATGTGTATGGGCTTCTAAAAAGGTAGGATGGCGATGTGCTTTGACCTTCATTTTTCAACTCCAACCATCAAACGGGTTAATGCATAATGCCGAAATAGGTTTCTCTGATGGTATCGTTTTCTTTGAGCTCATTGACACTGCCGGTAAAGGTCACTTTGCCTTTATCCAGAATGTATATTTTCTGAGCCAGATCCAAAAAGGCAACATTCTGTTCGGCGATAAGCATGGAGGGTCTTTCTTCCTCATACAGCAATTTCAAGATTTCGATAACCTTTTTTACAAATTTGGGCGATAACCCACTGGATGGCTCGTCCATAACAAGTATTTTTGGATTCGACATCAGTGTCTTTGCGACACCCAGCATTTTTCTTTGGCCCCCGCTGAGTGATCCGGCCTTCCTGGTCCTGTATGCTTTCAGATCCGGAAAATATTCGTAGGTCTTGTCCGCCCTTCTACGGATGTCGTCTCTATTCTTCAGATAGCCCCCCAACTTTAGATTTTCTTCCACGGTAAGGTCCGGCACAACCGCCAATTCAGACATATAAGCGATCCCACGGGAAACCCTCACATTGGGTTTCAGACCGGTTATATTCTCTCCATCAAAGACGATGTCCCCTTTCCTTGCCTTGACGAGGCCGATTATTGTCCTGAGCAATGTGGTCTTGCCTGCACCATTGACACCCAATAAAACAACACATTGATTTTCCTCTACGATGATGCTGGTCCCCCACAGCACCTGGATCAATCCATATCCAGCCTCCACTGACTCTACTTTGAGCAAATCCACCGTTACCTCCCTAGAAAGACCTCAATGACTTCCTCGTTCTGAGACGCATCCTCGATGGAGCCTCTGAACAGATTGGCGCCCGCATTCATAACCACAACGTCTGACGTCAGTGAATCGATAAAACCCATGAGGTGCTCAACCACAATCATCGAAATGCCTCTTTTGTGGATATGGATAAGCATATCTGCAATCCATTGCAACTCCTGTGAACTCAAGCCTGCAGCGATCTCATCGACGAGCAGCATCTTAGGTTTTGTTGCCAGAGCCCTTGCAAGTCCTAAAAGTTTCTGTTGCGCAAAAGTCAGATTTGCAGCCAGAGTGTCTTTTGCATCTTCAAGAC
>JBAUWG010000476.1:0-6391 GCA_049583675.1 Desulfobacterales bacterium
TAATTTTGACATGCATCGAGGTGAATAACGGCATATAGGAAAACCTCCTATTTTGGAAAGGGGTAAATCCGTTCGAGAGAGGTTGCCCCTTTTTCTTTTTATGACCCCGATAAAAGGGGTAAATTGACATTTAAAGGCTCCCCATGCATAACATGGATTATTGTTACCATATATTGTGTTATTTAGTTCTTGACATACAAAATATATCGCCTTATACGATTGTCAAATAATTTTTCTTTCAGCATTTTATGTTAATAAACGAGAAGCTGCAGAAGGCATCGTCAAAACGGAAAACTTTCAGCGATTAAAATATAAAAGGAAAAGGATGAAGAAATTATTTATGTTTTTATGTGTTGTGATGATGTTTTTTTCAATTGCAGGATGCCCTTCGAACGATCCGGGAACCACGCTCAGTAAATCAAGTATTTCTTCGAAATCGGTTACCTCTGGTACGAGTTCAGAAACCAAAGATAATAATATTTCCCCGGTACCCGAACCCGCTACACTTATATTGATCGGCACTGGTTTGTTTGGCCTTGCAGCATTCGGACGCAATAAATTTAAAAAATAAATATCGTTATAATAAATAGATGGCAGGGTTATTCGGCTCTGCTTTTTTATTATCCGATCAACAGATAGGCAGCTTTCGAGTTGGAAAATGTCATTTTTGAGTGAGAAGACAGTTGATAATAAAAAAGGCGATCCTTTCGAATCGCCCCAAGCAAAGGTTATGAAGATATATTAACCATCCTACAAAGCCCTTGCCAAAATGGGGCTTCCCTGAATGCTGTAATTATACCCGGTGCACATTTTATTTATTTTTCCTTTTGCATCATTATGCTGGTGACCGTAATATAAGATGTACATGCACCAGAGAAGCTCTAAACTTAAATTAATACCTTGATGGATCCTGTCAATAGAAAATAACCGCCCAAAACGGTCGATAGCTTTATCTCCTTAAAAGTGGTTTCAAAACCTTCAATCGGATTTTAGGTCAAGGCGGACTGAAGCGCCCAACCGCAGGAATATCGGGAATATTTCGAGGATTGGCCGTCTCAGGTCAACACTTTAGATTGAGTCCGAGGGGAGGTTTTGAAACCACTTATAGGTTCTAATAAAGCCAAAGGATTCTATTATTCGACCCCCTCCATCTCAACCACTTGTTTCTTTGTCTTTTCCCTCTTGTGGTAATAGGACAGTACCATGGGCAGCCATATCGGTATAGCAACAACGACCAATGCCAAGAAAGCACCCAAAACAGAAGGTATTGCATGACGTAAATTTTCGTCAGTATACAAAACAGCCACAATCACTATAAATATCCATCCCGCCATAATACCTTGAGCCATAATTTCACCTTCCAAAGCAGGGAATCGAATGAAATGGTTACCGTTTTTTATTTTACAAGCTACTCATTAATATGCATGATACGTACCAAAAATTCTGATCTAAAATTTAATAAAATATTACAATATATTAGCATCTATTGCTTCATTGAACCGAAGGATATTGGCCGTCAAACATTTGACGGCCAATATGAAAAATTCATGCAGATATGCGAAGGGATATTATTGATTTGCCAATGATAAAATGGATGAGATAGATTGCTGAGATGGTGTTTGGCTACACCTGATTTCTCTACCTGACAGTTCAATTTTCGAAGTATGATATCGCAGCCAATTGATACGACGTTAGATTTACAGAGATTGCAGTAATCACCACGAATACCATTTTGTGATATCGTATTATGGTATCGCAAAAAAATCAGGCCACCGATAGTTTTTTTTTTAATTGCAGACATCGCAGGTTAAGTTATAGCTGATGTTGTTGAAAAAGATGTACAGGATTATATTTAGCCTCGTATCTTTTTTCAATATTTTCCAATTTTTTTATGAGATTCTTAATATTTTTTTTCTTGCCTTCCCCTCGCAGCTTTTTCTGAGATTCAGTATAATATTGATGCTTTTTTAATAACTCAAGGGTATCTTTGTACCATTTTACTTCATCACTGACGTCTATCCCTATTGCACACCATTCTTTTCTTAATTTTCCATCCAATTTGAAAAAATCTTCTCTGCCGAAGTGGTCGAGATCGGCATCACAAAGGATCTTTTCAACATGGGATTCCGGTTCACTCTCAAGATCGGTTGATAGTATCATCTTTTGAATCTTTAAAACTTCGTTTGGGTTATAACCGATCAAATTAAGTATTCTGCCTGCCATTCGTGCCGCAATCGGCTCATTTTTTTTATATTCTCTAATGTAACCCGTGTCATGAAAATAGGCCGCGGTGATTAACAATTCTCTATCTTGTTCGGAGATATTCTCAGAAATCGCAATTCTGTTGGCAGAAGCAACGACTCCTTTGGTAGGATGAAGTGTATGATCGGCAATATGATATATAAAGCCGTCCGGCAACTCATCTCTTAATAACCCTCTTATATAGCGCTCAACGATCTTAAGCCGATGTGTATGAGGCGCGTATCTTAGTTTCATATTGAGTACGTTCTCCATTACAATTCGCAAGTTATTCCTTTTATAGATATCATCGAAAAAAACATAATATTTAAGTGGTACAAAACTGTGTGATTAGAGCTGTAATTATAACTTATTATTCAAGAGCAATGATTGTGCCAGTAATATGAAATTTGTAATATTTATGTTTATCTATTTTATATTACACCAAATAAAATGAATGCTTAACCGTGCCCATGTAACAAGTTTCTTTATGGAGATGATTATATTTAATTATCTTGATGATATTTGATAATTTTGATTAAATATTAATATTTTTAAAGAAATTTTCTTTCAATAGTATTTTCAAAGCAAATTAAAACAGACTATTTTTCTTGTAACTTGGTTAATTTTGTGATTTTTAGTAATAATATCTATATGTCAAAAGCCTGTGAAATAATTTTTTAAATCACAAGATATATTCGAGTACATGTTGATCTTTGCAAAACCCATATATCAAAGCGCCAGGGGCAATAATGTATAGGGGCTCATGGTCTGTTTTTATTTTGAGTCGTTTCAAAACAACTGCTGAGCATGAAAATGAGGCTTTGAAACGCTTCAAATAAAATAGTTTAGGGCTGAATTATGGATGATTTAGATTTGGATTTTTATAAGTTGCTCTTCCAAGACTTCGACCCGGAAAATCTGAGAAAGCGTTTTTTAAGACTGCTTTTGAGAATTCAAAATGTTGAACGTGGATCTATCTGGATCCAGCGGGACAACCGATATTTATGTGTTGAATCTTTGGGAAGCCCGACAGATAAAGATATTATCAAAGGTGCCAGTATACCTGTGAAACAACCCAGTATTGTCGGCTGGGTGATGAAAAATGCTCAAATGACAGTTGCAAAAGCTGGAAAAGATCCACGTCATTACATTGAATTTGAAGAAGGCATGAAGTTAAAGAGTGCCCTGATTCTTGCTTTTCCTCTAATCTTGAAAAACGGCGAAGTTTACGGCGTTGTCCAACTTATCGATACCAGCACAGATGCGAATCGACTAAATGTTGATAAAAAATATCTTGGTCTTCTTAAAAGTATCATCGATATAGGTTCTACAGCTTTGAGCAACGCTTTAAGTTATACCGAACAGGTTAAGAAAAATGTTGAACTCGAGCAGGTCCTTGCCGGGATGAGAAATGATCAACAAATCATCGGTCAAAGCCATCAATTTATAGATATAATGAAAAAAGTCAGAGACTATGCCGCAACCGACTTTCCGGTACTGATAACGGGAGAGAGCGGAACAGGCAAAGATATTATCGCAACAGCTTTGCACAGTCTAAGTTCTCGGAGACATGAACCGTTTATTGTTCAAAACTGTAGTGCGATCCCGGATACACTGTTGGAAAGTGAGCTTTTCGGACATAAAAAAGGAGCATTTACCGACGCAATAGAGAATAAAATTGGTATATTGAAGGCCGCAGACGGCGGAACCGTCTTCCTTGATGAAATTGGAGACATGTCTCTACGCCTTCAGATGCGCTTGTTGAGAGTCATCCAGAACAGTGAAATTAAGCCCTTGGGGGAAACCAAAACCAGCAAAATCAATATAAGGATCATTTCAGCCACCAATAAGGACTTGATTAATGCGATTGCCCAAAAAGACTTCAGAGAAGATTTGTTCTTTCGCCTCAACGTTCTTCCACTCCACCTTCCTCCGCTTCGGGAACGAAAAAGAGATATACCATTATTACTAAATTTTTTCATCAAGAGAGAATCTCTAAGACTCGGTGTTCCCATCAAAAAAATTTCAAAAAAAGCATTCGAACATCTTGAAAACCAATATTGGGAAGGAAATATTCGAGAACTCGAGAATTTTGTCAAATACATCCTCAGCGCGGTTGACAATAATATTGTGGGCATCAATGATATACCAGACCATTTCAAAACAGAACGACCCAAAAACGTTACAACCAGAGAATCTCTTTCATGTAAAAAACCTGTTTTCTCCGCCAAAAGCGTTTATTCAGTCGATGAATCTGCATTCTCACGTTATTCATGGAAAGAGCTTGAAAGAGATTATGTTCTTTATCTTCTGAATAAAAATAGATGGAACATCACCCGTGCCGCCGACGATGCCAAAATGAATCGGTCAACCTTTAATTCGAGAATGAAGAAACTCGGCATTTATAAACATTAAGACCTTTTCCAACGCCCTGTGTAATTCTCCCTTGAACATCGGATTTCTAACAAGGTAGGATGGCGATGTGCCTATTTTGACCTTCATTTTCCAACTCCATCTGTTCGATGTGAGTAAGCAATGTGTGTAACAGATGAAATTGGTCGATTTTAAGGTCAGAATGCACAAAAAACCTGCTGTAAAAACAGCAGGTTAAAGAAGTATCGCTGGTGCCGAGGGACAGAATCGAACTGCCGACACGGGGATTTTCAGTCCCCTGCTCTACCGACTGAGCTACCTCGGCTTTGGCTTTTAAAATTTGAAAATTATTAAAGGCCCGTTTTTTTGTCAAGATATTTTTGGTTCATATCCCCAAAAAGATATTGAAGCAAAACACTTGCCGCAACAGCGGCTGTTTCTGCCCTCAGGATTCGGGGTCCCAGGCCCGCGGTAACAAATCCATGATCGTTGGCTTTTTCAATCTCCTTTTGGGTGAAACCGCCTTCGGGTCCGACAAGGGCAAATACGGTTTGAATGGGGCTTTTTGCGTTTATGGATTGAACCGGCCGGGATTCATCTTCCCAGAAAGCAATCTTAAGATCGCAATCCATGGCCAGATTCAAAACCTGAGAAAAGGATGCGGTGTCGCTGATTTTCATGATGCGCCCACGGCGGCACTGTTTGACCGCTTCTCTTGCAATCTTCTCCCAGCGTTTCATACGCGACATGAGCTGTTTTTTATCCGGCATGGGAACGGATCTTTCGGCAATAAACGGCATCCATTCCGTAATGCCCAGTTCACTGAGCGGCCGGACGAGGCCGTCCATTTTCCGTTCTTTTAAAAACCCCTGGGCAACCGTAATCCGGATCGGAGATTCCGCACTTGAAGGAAAGCTGCGAATCAGCGTTGCGTTGACTTTTCCGGGCGACAAATCGACAATTTCAGCTTCGTATTCAAAGCCTTTGCCGTCAAAGAGGCCGATTTTATCGCCGGGTTTCAGGCGTAAAACCGTTCTGATATGCCTCGCATCCGAACCCGTGATACTGAAAATCCCATCTTTAGGTTCCACTGAATCGATAAAAAAATAACGCATACCACTTTTGTCCAAAAAACATTTTGTTTAGGCGCTCATCCCGTGAAAGCAGGATTTTTAGAGAGCATGCCATTCATAACCCTTAATGTATTGCAAATACAACAGCAAAAATCTTTCGGGCTAAATTTTAAAGCAAATCAAGGAGAAAGGCAAACATCTTGACACGATGTATGCCGTGTGGTAGATTCCCAAATATTATAGGGTGCTTGTTTAATCCTGACTGAGCATAAACCAAACCGATAACGTTCCATGATTTGCGCTCATTTAGATGTTCCAAGGTGACACTTTTTGAGGACGGGGGAATGGACATGACCGAATCAAATAAACCTGAAGAGAAAGATGAAACGGCCGAACCCATAGAAGACGATCCTATTATAGAACTCAAGGATGAAATGGCAGTTGGCCCGGCAGATGATGAAGTACCCATCGATCTTACGGAGATTGTCGAAGAATCTTTTGCAGAAGGCAAAGATGGAACCGCTGAGGCCGGATCAGATGCGACGACAGCGGATAAAGTCACTGCAGCGCCCGAAAAACAACTAAAAGGCGATGAAGAAATTATCGATCTCTTGCAGGCTATGGAAGAACCTTCTGAAAAAGGACCGGATGAAACGATTTCGGAAGAAGCAATAGCGCCCGCCAAAGATCAAGCACCTATAGCG
>JBAUWG010000477.1:0-25574 GCA_049583675.1 Desulfobacterales bacterium
TCAGGGCTGCGGTGTTCAGCCGGGAAATGGTCAGCGCCCTGGGAATTCCGATTCCCAGGATCTATACCGGTGTTTTTGCGCTGGGGATTTTCATTGCCGGCCTGGCCGGGGCGGTTCAGGGCCCGGTGGGATCCATCACACTGGGAATGGATATGTCGATTGTCATTCAAGCGTTTTGCGTGGTCGTCATCGGGGGCTTCGGAAGTCTTCTGGGCACCTTTGTGGCATCCGTCATTGTGGGAGAGGTATATTCTTTTTCAATCCTTTTCTGGCCCGAGGGCGCCCTGGTACTGATCTTTGTTGTCACGGCACTGATATTGATCATACGTCCCTGGGGATTGTTTGGAACGCCCAGCCGGGCTTAAAACCGAAGGAAAGTCTAAAATTTACCACAAAGGGCACGAAGATCACGAAGAAATAAAAAGGCAGGGTCTCATGATTAAGTACGGATGGCTCGGACTGATCTTTATCGCAACGCTCATTCTGCCCCTAGTTATTGGGGAATACTGGATTCACGTCGCTGTCGAGATTTTGATTTTAGGGCTGTTTGCGGTGAGCTTTAACATGATTTTCGGTTACATGGGTCAGCTCAGCTTCGGGCATGCGGCATATTTCGGCGCAGGTGCTTATGCCACCGGTTTGCTCATGGTAAAGACGTCGATGCCTTTGCCGATCTGCCTTGCGGCCTCCATGATAACGGCGGGAGTGTTTGCGCTGATCATCGGTTATTTCTGTGTTCGCCTGACCGGCATATATTTTGCCATTCTGACCCTGGCGTTCGGACAGCTGCTCTACTATATCATCTTTCAATGGTACTCGTTTACCGGCGGGGACAACGGCCTTCAGGGCATCGTCCCCCCGAACTGGCTGATGGGGGTTACCGCCTATTATTACTTCACCCTGTTTATCGTTTCGGCGGCGCTGATCGTCATGTGGCTGATCAGTGAATCCCCTTTTGGGTATACCATGCGGGCCATCCGGGACAATGCCGAAAGGACCCGCTTTATCGGCATCAATGTGCGGAAATATATGCTGATTAATTTTGTTGTTGCGGGCATGTTTGCGGGTTTGGCCGGCGGTCTGATGGGACCGTTCAACAGGAGCATTTCGCCGGACCTGTGTAACTGGCAGCAATCCGGCGTGCCGGTATTTATGACCATCATCGGCGGCCCTTTGAGCTTTTTGGGTCCCATGATCGGTTCGGTCATTTACACCTTTTTGTTTGCCTTTGTCACGGGCTTTACCGAATACTGGCCGCTGACCATCGGACTGGTTATTATCTTCGTGGTGTTATACTTGCCGGGGGGGGTCCTCGGATTGGTCAAGACAAAGCTCAATCAGAAGCAAGCTAAAGTGATCTGAAGTTTGAAGTCAGCTAAAATGAGCTAAAATTTTAAAACAATTATAAATACGATTCCGAATTAAAGAATACATATAATAGAGACCTTTGAAAAATGCCCATTTTTGCTCAAGTTCAAGGAAGACGAAAATTTTACCCACAGGAATACATTGAGCATTTCGAGGATTGAAATTTGAGTCTGACCTCAGAGAAATAGGTTGCACATTTCACAGGGCAGGCGCAGAAATTGGGCCAAAAGGGGGATTTTGCAAGGGTCTCTGGACGCGGAGGCATCATCTCATGGCGATACTCAAAGTGGAGCATCTCAGCAAGGCTTTCGGAGGGCTTCAGGCGACCAATGATGTGAATTATGAGATGCAGACTGGTGAACTTTCCGGCATCATCGGCCCTAACGGCGCCGGGAAAAGCACATTTTTTAATCTTCTGACCGGCTACCATAAAGTGGATTCGGGAAGGATATCCTTTCAGGGAAAAGATATCACCAACTGGCCGCCCCACAAAATTTCCCGTTCAGGTATCTCTCGGGCGTTTCAAGTCAGTAACATCTATCCTGCCCTGACCACCTATGAGAACGTTCGACAGGCGATTTTGGCCCAGCAAAAAAAGACCCTCAATTTCTTTACGCCGGCCCGGCGACTGGTCAAAAAAGAAACCCGAGAGCTTCTCGAGGTAACAGGCCTTTCCCAGCATGCAAACAGGATCGCCGGGACTCTTTCACAGGGGGATAAAAAACTCCTCGAACTGGCGATTGCCCTGGGAAGCAAACCTGAACTGCTATTTCTGGATGAGCCGACGGCCGGTATGTCCGGAGAAGAAACCCATGAGACGATGCATCTGGTTAAACGATTGAACCAGGAGATGAATTTGACCATTCTCTTTACCGAGCACAATATGTCCGTTGTTTTCGGATATGCCAAACGACTCACTGTTTTACACCTGGGGTCCATTATCGCCCAAGGCAGTCCGGAAGAAGTCAGAAAGAACGAAGCCGCTCAAAAGGTCTATCTCGGGGAGGAAGTATGATACTGGAAGTTGAAGGGATCAACACCTATTACGAGACGAGTCATATTCTTTTTGACGTGTCTCTTTCGGTGAATCGCGGAGAAATCGTCTGTCTTCTGGGCCGAAACGGCGCAGGCAAGACCACCACCATGAGAAGCATTATGGGCCTGACCCCGCCGAAAAACGGAAATGTTCGATTCAACGGAGAAGAATTGCGAGGCCGGCCGCCGGATTACATCGCACGAAAAGGAATGGGGTATGTGCCGGATAATCGATTGATTTTTCCGGATCTCACAATACTCGAAAATTTGGAGCTCGGCATCAAGATACCCAAAAATTTTCGCGGCATGCCATGGACCTTCGAACGGATATACGAGCTCTTTCCGATTCTTTCCGAAAGAAAACATCAGCTCGGCGGAACATTGAGCGGCGGTGAACAGCAGATGCTGACGGTGGGAAGAACCCTGATGGGAAATCCCGAGCTGATTCTT
Organism: Desulfobacterales bacterium; assembly: GCA_049583675.1. GTDB lineage: Bacteria > Desulfobacterota > Desulfobacteria > Desulfobacterales > UBA11574 > UBA11574. The sequence goes on from JBAUWG010000477.1 coordinate 2,854, forward strand.
TTAGACGAGCCCGTGGAAGGACTGGCTCCCCTGGTAGTGAAAGATCTCGGTCAACAGATCCTGAAGATAAAAGAGATGGGACAAACCATACTCTTTTCCGAGCAAAACGTCAATTTTGCCACCCTGACCTCGGACCGAGCTTACGTGATCGATAAGGGAACGATTCGATATCACGGAAGCATCGAAAAACTCAGTGCCGACGAAGAAATAAAGAAAAAGTATCTGATGATTTAGAAAGGAATTGGATTATGGCCAAACTGCTTTGGAAACCTTCGGAAGAAAGAATCAGGAACACGAATCTGTATCGATTCATGAATATCATCAATGAAAAGTACAACCAAAATTTCAGTGAATACGAGCCTCTTTATCAATGGTCCATTGAAAACATTCCCGATTTCTGGGCGAATTTGTGGGAATTCGCCCGGATAAAATCGTCAAGGCCATATGATCAGGTGGTTGACGATGTCCGCAAAATGCCGGGCGCCAAATGGTTTGCAGGCGCCAGACTCAATTTTGCCGAAAATCTTCTGCGATACAAGGACGACCAAACCGCTTTGATCTTCAAGGGAGAAAACCGGGTTGACAAGCGGATGACCTATGCTGAGCTTCACGATGAAGTGGCATCCGTTGCAAGATCTTTGAAGCAAGTTGGCGTCCAAACCGGAGATCGGGTGGTGGGCTTTATGCCGAATATGCCCGAAACAATTGTTGCCATGCTGGCGGCCGCCAGCATGGGTGCCACATGGTCTTCGTGTTCCCCTGATTTCGGCATCAAAGGGGTTCTGGATCGGTTCGGGCAGATCAAGCCAAAAGTACTCTTTACTGCGGACGGTTATTTTTTCAAGGGCAAAAGGCTGGACAGCCTTGAACGTATTTCAAGTATCCTGGAAGAACTCCCGTCCATTGAAAAGGTGGTGGTTGTGCCTTACACCTTAAAGAAACCGGACATCTCCGGAATACCGAATGCGGTCCTTTATAATGAATTCAAATCACCCGAATCCGGTTTGCCGATTGAATTCGAGCAATTACCTTTTGACCACCCTCTCTATATCATGTACTCTTCCGGCACCACCGGCCTTCCGAAATGCATGGTTCAATGTGCCGGAGGAATTCTTGTCCACCATCTCAAGGAGCTACTGCTTCACGCCGATTTAAAAAGAGAAGATACCATCTTTTACTTTACCACATGCGGCTGGATGATGTGGAACTGGCTGGTCAGCTCTCTGGCTGTCGGTGCAACGCTGGTTCTTTACGACGGCAACCCGTTTCACCCGGATCCCGACGCCCTGTGGAAAATGGCCCAGGATGAAAAAATAACCATTTTCGGCACCAGCGCAGGATACATTGCCGCTCTTCAGAACGCCGGCGCCAAGCCCGGCAAATCGTATGACCTTTCATCGCTCAAATCGCTGTTGTCCACGGGATCACCCCTTTCAAAAGAAGGGTTCGAGTACATCTACAAAGAGGTCAAATCAGATCTTCAGCTGGCTTCCATTTCCGGCGGAACAGACCTGAACGGCTGTTTTGCGCTGGGCAATCCCATAGGGCCTGTCTACGCAGGCGAGTTGCAGTGCCGGGGACTGGCCATGAAGGTGCAGGCTTTTGACGAGAATGGGAAACCAATCATTAACCGCCAGGGAGAACTGGTTTGCAGCGCCCCCTTTCCATCCATGCCGATTTACTTCTGGAACGATCCGGATAACAAAAAATACATAGGTGCGTATTTCGATGTATATCCCAATGTCTGGCGGCACGGGGATTTTATTGAAATCAACGAACGCGGCGGCGTGATCATATTCGGTCGGTCGGATGCAACTCTAAACCCCGGCGGCGTCAGGATCGGAACTGCCGAAATTTATCGGCAGGTTGACCGGATAGAAGAAATTGAAGACAGCCTTGTCATCGGTCAGAATTGGCGTAACGATGTACGCATTATCCTTTTTGTCAAGATGGCACAAGGGTATGAATTGACGGATCTTCTGAAAGATACCATTAAAAAAACAATTCGTACCAATGCATCCCCAAGGCACGTTCCAGCCAAGATTCTGGCCGTGCCGGATATTCCTTACACACACAATATGAAGAAAGTCGAGCTGGCCGTTAAAAAAACCATTCACCACCAGCCCGTGCTGAACAAGGATGCCCTGAGAAACCCGGAGGCCCTCGACGACTATGCGGATTTAAAGGAATTGAATGAGGATTAACTAGTGCCCATCCATAAATGGTCTTTTTGCCCAATCTCTGCGTTATGCTCAAAAAATAATCCTCGGAATATCAATTATATGCCTGTGGTTATTTTTTTCGCATGCCTTGACTTTGAACAAAAATCCTCATTTATGGATGGACACCAAATAGGGCTTTTTAATCATAATTAAAACGCATCTTTGAACAAGGAGGTCCTAAAATGGCAATAAACATAACGTGGTATGGGCATGCATGTTTTTTAATCGAAGCCAATCAGGCAAAATTGCTGATTGATCCCTTCATTACCGGCAATCCTTTGGCGCCGGTTCCGGCGGATGCGATTGAGGCGGATTATATCCTTGTCTCACACGGCCACGGTGATCATCTAGGGGATACGATAGACATCGCCAAAAGAACCGGCGCGACCGTAATTTCAAACTTTGAGATTCAGAACTGGGTCGTTAAGCAGGGATTAAAAAACGTTCATCCGCAACATATCGGCGGCGGTTTCAATTATCCCTGGGGCCGTGTAAAATTGACGATTGCCCAGCACGGATCAGCGCTTCCGGATGGCACTTACGGCGGCAATCCCTGTGGTTTTTTGTTTTACATTGAAGGGAAAAAGATTTATCATGCCTGCGATACAGGCCTTTTTTTCGATATGAAACTTATCGGTGAAGAGGGGATCGACTTGGCGATTTTACCCATTGGAGACAACTTTACCATGGGGCCGGATGATGCCTTGCGTGCCGTAAAGCTGATCGAACCGGTGTATGTGGTTCCGATTCACTATAATACGTTTGATGTCATCAAACAAGATGCCCGCGCATGGGCTGATAAGGTGAAAAAGGAAACTTCGGCCAAAGTGACGCTAATGAAACCCGGAGACGTCTTTAGGCTTTAGTTTATATTTTTTATTCAAGAGAATTTGCAATATCATGCCCCAAAGAGATTATTACCAAATATTGGGAATCCAAAAAGATGCCGGAGAAAAACAGGTCAAAGAGGCCTACCGGCATCTGGCCTTTAAGTACCATCCGGACAGAAATCAAGGGAGTCCGGAAGCTTCCGAAGAAATGAAGTCTGTCAATGAAGCCTACGCAGTCTTGTCGGACCCTGCGAAAAGACACGAATACGATGGATTAAGGCAACGGTTCGGATCATCCGCCCACACCCGGTTCAGAAGCAACTATTCTGAACAGGATATTTTCAGCGGTTCGGATATCAACCATGTTTTTGAAGAAATGGCAAAAGCATTCGGATTTCGAGGGGTCGATGACATTTTTAAGGAATTTTACGGAAATAATTACCGATCCTTTCAGTTCAAACGACACGGCTTTTTTGCCGGCGGATTTATTTTCGGCGGTCCGTATCAAAACGGCGGACGCGGTCAATCTGCAATCCCGCCGTCTGGCACGCTGGGAAAACTCTCCAGATTTATTTTAAAACAAATCAGCGGGGTTGAAATAGCCCAAAACGGCAGAGATCTTGAGGACGTGATCCACATAACCGATGAACAGGCACGGCAGGGGGGACCTTACGCCTATTTTTTGCGAAAAAAATCCAAAAAGCTGTTGGTGAAAATCCCGCCGGGTGTCTTAGAGGGACAGCGATTGCGGCTGGCGGGAATGGGGGAAGATGGAAAAGGCGGGGGAACGGCGGGGGATCTTTTCTTAAGCGTTCACATCAAAAGACCGCTCATTCAGAAAATCAAAAAATCCATTGCCGATTTTCGCAAACGGTGACACCAGGTATTTGGCCCGGGCTTAAATTTCCCCTTTCAAACCGATCTTGTCGGCAACTTCCCGCATTCCCATAATCGTATCCGTAATCAATTCCGTCAGCTCAACACCCAGCATTTTTGCGCCCTTTTCAATGATGGATCGATCGACGCCGGCGGCAAACCGTTTATCCTTCCACTTCTTTTTAACGGATTTGGCCTTCAAGTCCATGAGGCTTTTTGAAGGGCGAACCAGCGCTGTCGTCACCACCAGACCGGTAAGTTCATCAATGGCGTAAAGCACCTTTTCGAGTTCTGTTTTCGGCTCAACATCCGAGCAAATTCCCCAACCATGACTGACCACCGCACGGATATACTCCTGGGGCCAGTCGTTTTTCTTTAAAATTTCTTCGGTCTTACGGCAGTGTTCTTCCGGGAACTGCTCGTAATCGAGGTCATGGATCAGGCCGATAATGCCCCATTTTTCTTCGTCCTCTTGTCGTTTTCGGGCCATATACCGCATCACGCCCTCCACAGCCAGTGCGTGTTTGATAAGGCTTTCATTTTTATTGTATTGGCTTAAAAGCTCAAAAGCCTGCTTACGGTTTGGAATGGTTGAATTCATATTTCATCTCCTGAATGTTTGGGTTTTAGACCGAATTACCCAAAACTATATTCATAAATTGGTTTCAATGTAAAGATCGACATGGACAAATTCCTTGACAAGCGTCCTCGTATCCTTTAGGAAATCGCTATCAGGTGCCGACAAAGGGCTTAATAGGGAATCCCGTGAAAATCGAGAGCGGTCCCGCCGCTGTAATTCCGACCTTTTTAAAAAAGGAACCGTTTTAGCAACGATATGCCACTGTTCCGGCGATCCGGAATGGGAAGGCCGCTAAAAAGGCGGGAGAGTCAGAAGACCTGCCTGTAAAATTAGCCATGCCCTTGCGAAGTGACGGGGGTGTTGCGGATTCAGTAAAAAAAGGGTTAAGTAAACTGGGTGCAGCCCTTCAATCTATTTTTAGAGATTGAAGGGCTTTTTTTTTGAATCTATCACGCATCCTCGGCGGGACTGAATAAAAGATGAAAGGAGGTGAGACTTATGAAAACCGGACTCATTGTTTATGTTGTCGGAACCGAGCCTGCCGGCTGGGATGCCGCGTCTGAAATGAAAGCCATCCGGCAAGTCAACCAAGCAGACCTGGTAGAGATCATCACTGCCCAACGGGGTCATTTTGATGTTTTGGATGCCTGGTGGTCCCTTTTGGCCAGAGGAATGAAGCAAGTGATATGTATAATCGGTGAATTTTCGCCGAACGGGCACCTAACCCTTCAGGAGCGAAAGCTTTGTCTGTGCGAATAGTCATCGCCAGCCCTGACAAAATTATCTTCGAGTAATGGATCAAAAATAGCCCCGATCGGGCATTTCCCCCAATCGGGGCTATTTAATAAATATCATAGAGTTTTGGCCTTCTGTTGGGCAAAAAATAACGCATTTTGTGGTTTCTGACGCGGTTTAGTTCTTCGGATTTCAGGTCTGTCACCGTCAGACTTTCCATATTGCTGAGATTGTTTTTAATCACGGATCCCGATGGTCCGATGATTGCCGAGATGCCTGGGAAAATGAGTCCTTTTTCATTGTTTCCGGTCTGATTGCAGGCAACGATAAACAGGCCGTTATCAAAAGCTCTTGCCGCAAGATGGCGCATCCATGACCTGTATTTCTCTTCAGGTGTTCCTCTTGGGGAAGCATGAGGAATAAAAATCACATCGGCGCCTTTTACGGCCATGTGAGTCGCGAGTTCGGGAAAATGGGAATCATAGCAAAGCTGTATGCCGAATTTAACTCTCCCTGATTCAAACAAGGGGATTGTATTGCCGGGGGTAAAAATGCTCTGTTCCGGAGGCGCAATATGCAACTTTCGATAGGCGCCCACAAATCCGTCGGGTTTGATGACCAGGTGGCTGGCATATGTACGATTTTTATCATCCTTTTCCACCATGCCGGCCAGAATGGCAATGTTTTGGGATTTGGATAAATCAGAAAGCTGCCGGGTTATGGGGCCGGGAACGGATTGGGCTGCCTGTTTAATCTCTTCGAAGTGACTGTATCCCGTGATATTCAGTTCAGGAAAGCATACGAGAGCAGCCCCCTCATTTTTGGATGCCGTTATCCAGTGGACCATTGCGTCAAGATTCCGACGGACTTGACCGACAACTGAATGAAAAATCACGGTGGCGATACGGATGTCTTCCATGACCAAATGATGGATTCAGTAAAAATTAGAGATCGAAATGGGCTTTGATTTTATACATTTTTGTTGCAGGCAGATTTAAAATGTCTGTTACGCCGGTTTCCCGGGAGATCTTTTCAAGGTTATCAACGATTTCGCTCATGGATGGAGCGATAAAGGTGAACCAGATGTTATACGGATTGTCCCGCAGGTAGTTATGGGTTACACCGGGGTATTGGTTAACGGCTTTGACAAAACCATCGATTTTATCTTTCAGGACCTTTGCCGCACAGAGGGTGCTCACAAATCCTAATTTTTCAGGCGCAAAATTCCCGCCGATTCTACGGATAATTCCTTTTCTCTTCAGTTGTTTAATCCTGTTGATCACTTTTTCTTCGGACAGGTCGAGGTTTTGGGCAATTGAAAAATAGGGGCGCGGGGTTACAGGAAAATCGGATTGGATCCGGTTGAGTATCGCCCGATCTATATCATCGAATGGGGCATCCATCGGCGGCACGGGTTTATTCCTTAAAGATTTTCTTTGATGAATCGCACGTGGACCTTTCTGGTTCGAGGGCCGTCGAACTCGCAAAAAAATATGCCCTGCCACGTACCCAGCACCAGGCGACCGTTCTCTACGGCAATCAGTTCAGAAGATCCGATAAGCGTGGATTTCACATGAGCCGGAGAGTTTCCCTCCATATGACGATATCCGGCCTTCCATGGCACCATGGTATTGATGACCATCAGAATATCATCTTTTACGCTCGGATCGGCACTTTCATTGATGGTTATGGCAGCGGTTGTGTGGGGAACGTATAGCATGCAGAGTCCCCGGTCAATTCGGGAAGCAGCCGCCAAATCCTGAATGGTGGTGGTGATATCGATGAGTTCTGTACGGTTTTTTGATTGAACGGTACAAATCATGTCATCTCTCCATTACAAAAAAAAAGCCCTGCCTAAATGCAGAGCCTTTTTTGTCAAAATGGGTGAAACCGATGTGACGTTTGAATTAGACACATCCTGTGGGTTTCGGAAGACCGGCCATCTTACATGCTCCCTTGCCGGGTCCTGACGGGAACAGTTCATAAATATGTTTCAGCTTAAAACCGGTGACTTTTGAAAGAATACGAACCATGGGAGCGATCCCATTTTTTTCATAGTATTCCTGAAGAACCTTAATCACTTTTTTATGCTCGTCATTTAATTCTTCGATGCCTTCTTGATGTTTTACCCATTGTACCCATTCTTCACACCAGTTTTCATAGCTGTCAATAAAGCCGTCTTCATCTACGGTAAATGTCTTACCCATATACTCGACTGTTGCCATTCAAAACCTCCTTTTTACTGTAATTATTTTTATGGCGCTCTGCCTATTCCTTGTAATAAAAGACTTAAAACAATTATCCGATTGATTTGTCAATGTCAATATGAAAAATATAAATACTTTTTATTTAATTCAGATCATTCCATCGGTGTTTTAATTGTTTGAATATGAAGATCGATTTTCCTTGAGAGACAGTTGGAAATCCTATAGATTATAACTATTTTAATTGGTACGAAAGGGTGTATTCAATGGTTCCCGGTCGTAGTCGGCCAAGGGTCGTTGTCATATGCGGACCAACGGCTTTGGGTAAAACAACTGCAGCCATTGAGTTGGCAGAAATCTTCGACGGCGAGATTGTCGGCGCTGATTCCATGCAAATATACAAACATATGGATATCGGCACCGCCAAACCGACCCAAAAGGAAACAGCACGCGTCAAACACCATATGATTGACATTATCGATCCGGATGAACGGTTTGACGCCAGACAGTATGCAGCCTTGGCCCGCGAAACCATTGAAATGTTGTATCACCGAAACAAGCTCCCCTTTGTGGTCGGTGGAACCGGGTTTTATATCAAAGCGCTCTTAAATGGTTTGTTTGAAACCGAATCCACGGAAGAACATATTCGGAAGGGTTTAAAAAAAGAAGCCGACAGCTACGGCATTGCTGTTTTGTATGCTCGATTGTGCCGGCTGGATCCCGATGCTGCAAATAAGATACATCCCAATGATAAATACAGGGTTGTAAGAGCCCTGGAGGTGCACGCGAGGACCGGAAAGCCGCTTTCGGCATACCACAAGGCCCATGGTTTTAAAGACCATCCGTTTGTTGTTATAAAAATCGGCCTTCATATCCGTCGGGAAATGCTGTATGACCGCATTAACAAAAGAGTGGATGCCATGATCGGCAGCGGCCTTTTGGATGAAGTCAAAGGACTTCTTGCCATGGGCTGTTCACCGGAATCGAAATCCATGCAGTCCATCGGATACCGCCATATGGTCGATTTTATAAAAGGCGATAGTTCATGGGAAGAGACGGTCAGGACGCTGAAACGGGATACCAGAAGATATGCAAAGCGCCAAATGACATGGTTCGGGGCGGACCCGGAAATCATATGGAAGGCACCGGATGAAATGCAGGATATCAAGACCTTGATAAACAAGTTCCTGCAGAATGAATAGAGACATTCAAATATCATGAAAATAGCCATTGCACAGATTAATCCCATTATCGGCGACTTTAAACACAACTTTGACAAGATACAGCAGTCCGCTCATCGCGCTATAGAACAACAATGTGATCTGGTGGTTTTTTCAGAGCTGGTGATCCCGGGATACCCACCTCGGGATCTTCTTGAAAGAAAAGATTTTATCGATGCGAACCTGGACTGTCTGGACCGACTGATTGCCGCCATCCACGGCATCGGTGTGATATGCGGATTTGTGGATAAAAATCCTTCCGAAGAGGGAAAACCCCTCTATAACGCCGCCATCGTCTTTGAAAACCAAAAGATCATTCACAAGGTGCATAAAAGGTTGCTGCCGACCTATGATATATTTGATGAACGGCGGTACTTTGAACCCGGCCGTGAAAATCTGCCGTTTTCATACAAAGGACATAAAATAGGTCTAACAATTTGCGAAGATGCCTGGAATGACGAGGATATTTTTGAAAATAGAATTTATGATCAAGACCCCGTTGCCATAAACGTTCGCGCCGGCGCGGATCTGGTGATCAACATATCCGCATCGCCCTATTATTTGGGCCATGATAAATTCAGAAAGGATATGTTCTCGTTTATGGCCAGAAAGTACCGGCTTCCGATGATGTTTGCCAACCAGGTGGGTGGCAACGACAGCGTTATTTTTGACGGGTCAAGCTCGGTTTTCGACAAAAACGGCCAAAGGATTGCCGGCGCTTCGGATTTTGCGGAAGACTTTTTAGTTTTTGATTCCAGAGCATTAAAAATATGCGATCACGGCATCCATAGCATCTCGACCTCGGATGCGGAATCCATTTTCAAAGCTTTGGTCATGGGAACCCATAACTACGTTACAAAATGCGGATTTTCCAAGGCGGTGATCGGTTTGAGCGGCGGCATCGATTCAGCCCTCACCGCGTGTATTGCGGTAAAGGCTTTGGGACGCGAAAATGTGTCGGTGGTGTTTATGCCGTCTCAATATACCTCAAAAGACAATTTTGAAGATACCCAAAAACTAGCCCAGAATTTGGGCGTAGTCCTGACGCGAATTCCCATAGACAGCATATTTAAAGAATTTTTGAAGGTGCTTTCCCCCGCTTTCAAAGAAAGCGAACCGGATATTTCGGAACAAAACATACAAGCCAGAATCAGAGGCACCGTCCTGATGGCGCTGTCCAACAAATACGGCGCCCTTGTACTCTCCACCGGTAACAAGTCCGAAATTGCCGTCGGCTACTGCACGCTCTATGGGGATATGACCGGAGGACTTGCCGTAATATCAGACGTCCCGAAAACCATGGTTTATGAACTTGCGCGTTATGTCAATCGGGAAAGAGAGATCATTCCCACTCGCATCATTTCCAAAGCGCCTTCCGCCGAGCTCAAACCGAATCAGACAGACCAGGACGATCTGCCGCCATATGATATTCTGGATGCCATTTTAAAGGGGTATATCGAAGAGGTGAAAGGAATCAGAGAACTGGCTCAAATGGGATTTGATAAAGGGATCATCGAAGAAGTTGTCTCAAGGGTAGACCGGAATGAATACAAACGCCATCAGGCGGCGCCCGGTCTCAAGGTAACGTCAAAGGCGTTCGGTTATGGCAGAAGGTATCCTCTGGCGCAACGATACACGGGAGAATCCCTTTAAATTTGGACACTGACTTAGTGCGCTAATGTATAAATACGTTGCTATATTTAATGGGTGAGCTTAGCGATCGACATATTTTCCTTGCCATGTATCTCTTGTTTCAAGTGTTTTTCGGATAAGCGCGATGGTTTCCGCTTTTTTCAGAGCCCACGCCGGCGCGACCAATTCTTTGGGATGCGGATCACCGGTCAGGCGTTGAATCACCATTTGTTTTGGAATGCGTTCCAGGAAATCACAGACGATATCGATGTACTCATGTTGCTCTAAGCACTGGTAATTGTTCATACGGTATCGTTTTTCAAGAACTGTTCCTTTCACAACATACAAAAGGTGAAGCTTGATACCGTCTATTCCCATATCGGCGACAGTCCGAGCGGTTTGGAGCATATGCTCTTTTTTTTCATTGGGAAGACCGAGGATCACGTGGGCGCAGATATTGATCCCCCTGTTTTTTGTCGCCTTAACGGCGGCTTTGAAACAGTTGAAATCATGCCCGCGGTTGATCAGGGCAAGCGTTGAATCATGGACCGATTGCAGCCCATATTCAATCCAGACCAGATAATTGTTTGCGTATTCCTGTAAGAGATATAGGACAGGTTCGCTGACGCAATCCGGTCGGGTGCCGATTGAAAGACCGACCACATCTTCGGCATCGAGCGCCTGCTCATAGAGGTGTCTTAATGTGGCAAAAGGGCCGTAAGTGTTTGTAAACGACTGAAAGTATACGATGAATTTTTTTGCTTTATACCGCTTTAAAAGCGCGGGTTTCGCTGCTGCAATCTGGTCGGACACCGTCAGTCCCTTGATATGGGCGCCGGTTCCGGAGCCCCTGTCATTGCAGTAAATACATCCGCCAAAGGAGATGGTGCCGTCTCTGTTTGGGCAAGAGAGTCCCGCATCGATGGTGATTTTCTGAACCCTGCACCCGAAGAGGCTGTTCAAATAGGTGTTAAAGTCATTGTATCGTTGCCGCATGTTTCATTTGGTTTGATTCGCGATTGTTTTTACCGAATTAATGATTAAAGTTAATGCTTAATATATACATTTTCGCATAATAATTGTAAAATAGTTTCATAATGGCTTTTTACGAAAAAAAGTATGATATTATTGTCGTCGGCGCGGGTCATGCGGGATGCGAGGCGTCGCTGGCTGCCGCCAGAATGGGTTGCAGCGTGCTTCTGGTGGCCATCGATTTGGACAAGGTCGCCGCCATGCCCTGCAGCCCGTCCATCGGCGGTATGGCAAAAGGGCAGCTGGTGAAAGAAATCGATGCCTTGGGCGGTGAAATGGCAAAGATTACCGATAAATCCACCATACAGTATCGAATCCTGAACACTAAAAAGGGGCCTGCCGTTCACTCTTCCCGAACCCAAAACGATAAAATCCGGTATCATATGGCTATGAAATCGGTCCTTGAAAAACAGCCGAACCTTGATCTGAAACAAGCCATGGTGGAACGACTTGTGGTGGAAGACGGCCGGGTCGCCGGGGTGGAGGATCGAACGGGTTTTGGATACCAGGCGGATGCGGTTGTTCTGGCTACGGGAACTTTTTTAAGCGGACTGGTGCATATCGGATTTAGCTCTATAAAAGCCGGAAGGGCCGGCGAGTTTGCTTCTTACGGATTGCCGTCTCATCTGAAAACCCTTGGGTTTAAACTCGGAAGAATGAAAACCGGCACGCCGCCGAGGCTAAAGAAATCCAGCGTCGATTTCAGCGCCTTCACAGCCCACGGCGCCGATCAAGAGCCTGTGCCGTTTTCGTATTTTACGGAGAAGATTACCCTGCCACAAGTTCCGAGCTTTATCGGCCATACCAACAAGAAAAGCCAATTGATTGTGCAGAAAAATCTAAAGCGTTCCGCCCTGTACGGCGGCATGATCAAAGGGATTTCCGCCCGATACTGCCCATCGTTTGAAGATAAGGTCGTCCGGTTTCCGGACAAGGCAAAGCATCAGATCATCCTGGAACCCGAGGGCCTCGATACCGATGAAATTTATGCCAGCGGTCTTGGGAACAGCCTGCCCATGGAAATTCAGATTCAGTTTGTTCGGTCCGTAGAAGGGTTGGAAGCCGCCCAGATTATGCGCCCTGCCTATGCCATTGAGTATGACTACGTGAACCCTGTTCAGCTCAAGCCTACCCTGGAGACCAAGTTGATATCCGGCCTGTTTCTGGCAGGACAGATTAACGGAACATCGGGGTATGAGGAGGCCGCTGCACAGGGGATCTGGTCGGGGATTAACGCGGCCTGCAAGATCCAAAACAGACCCCCTTTTATTCTCGATCGATCCCAGGCCTATATGGCGGTCATGGTCGATGATCTGGTGACGCGGGGCACACGGGAACCCTATCGGATGTTTACTTCGAGAGCGGAATATCGATTGCTGCTTCGGGAAGATAACGCCGATTTGAGATTGATGGATATCGGACACGAATACGGACTGATCGATGATGACACCTTGAAGGATGTGCATGAACTGAAACGGCAAATCTCAAATGAAATAAAAAGGATCAAGTCCACGATTATCAAACCCGGAAAAGCCACCAACGATTATCTCATCGATCGCAAAACAACGCCACTGAGCAGCGGCACCTATCTTGATCAGCTGCTTAAGCGAGCCGAACTCGATTACAATATGGTTGATGCTCTGGCGAAAAATCCTGACAGCATCAGCAGTAAGACAGCCCGGCAGGTGGAAACAGAAATTAAATATGAAGGATATATTCATCGCCAGTTTAGAGAAGTCGAAAAATTTAAAAACATGGAACAGATGAAAATACCTGATGATTTCGATTACAACAAGGTGCATGGCCTGTCCAATGAGCTCAAAGAAAAGCTTTCCGCTGTCATGCCGTCTTCCATCGGACAGGCTTCCCGCATCGACGGTATCACGCCGGCCGGACTTTCCGTGATCATGGTCGCCATCAAAGCCGCCGAAAGAAAAACGTCCGGGATTCAACGCTCACCGTCGAATGTTTCTTGACACGTTGATACATTTAACTTATTTTGATTGTTAATAAAAATGATTATCACTGTTGACGTTTAAAACAACAAGGCATTGTGAGGATGGCAGAAACAGATTATTATAAGATACTCGGTGTGAATAAAAGCGCTACCGAAGAGAATATCAAAAAAGCGTATCGAAAGCTTGCCATGAAGTATCATCCGGATCATACCAAGGGGGATAAAAGCGCCGAGGAAAAATTTAAAAAAATCAGCGAAGCCTATGCGGTTTTGAGCGATAAAGAAAAACGAAAACAGTATGATACCTTCGGATCCGCCGGATTCCAACAACGGTATTCCCAGGAAGATATTTTTAGAGGTTCGGATTTTGAGAGCATATTGAACGATCTGTTCGGCGGGTCCGGAAACCCATTCGGTGCCGGAAGCAGAACGGGGTTTTCTTTTGGCGGGGGAAGTCCTTTCGGCAGGTATCAAAGACAGCGGCAGCCCCAACCCAAAGGGGCTGATCTTGAATATGAGATGCCTTTGACCTTGCAGGAGGTGGAGACAGGAACTCAAAAGGTCGTCTCCTTTCAACACAGAAACCGCAGCGAAAGACTTACGGTCAAAATACCGAAAGGGATGATTTCCGGAAAGAAGCTTCGGATCGCCGGGAAGGGTGAACCCAGTCCATACGGCGGGCCGGCGGGAGATCTTTATATAAAATCCAATGTGCTCGCTGATCCGGTTTATGAACTCGACGGCTATGACCTTTATATCAATCGAGACATAAAACTAACGGATGCGATTCTCGGTGCACATATTTCCGTCCCGACATTAAGCGGCAATGAGCTAAAGCTGAAAATACCTCCGGGTACCAAACATAAGACAAAAATGCGGCTGGCCGGACATGGGCTTCCCCATATGCACGGTAGAGGTCAAGGAGATCTTTATGTCCGTATTCACGTGAATATTCCCGGACGACTGAGCAAAAAACAAAAGGACTTGATTGAACAGCTGGCAGAGAGCGGCTTGTAAAAAAGGCAATTGTTGATAAAATATATTTATTTTAATAGGCTGAAAACATTCCTCAAAGGGTGGGTGTTGACAAGCGACTTTGTTCAATGTACGTTTACTTCCAAAAATTAAAATGAAAACGGAATCTCTCCGGTACGCAACGATCGGCCCGGCCCGCTGCCGACCGTGTGAGGTGCTCGTTATGCCCGAACTCATACCCGTTCTGTCTAAAAACGATATCGACGGCTTGGTCGCTCAAATGGCGCAACGAATATCTTCCGACTATCAACATCATGATCTCATCCTCATCGGCGTATTAAAAGGTGCATTCGTCTTTCTATCCGATCTTGTTCGGTGTATGAATTTTCCGGCTCGAATCGATTTTATACGCGCCTTCAGTTATGGTTCCGGTGATTCTTCTTCCGAGGACATCCGTTTAACCAAGGGTGTCGAACTCGACATAAAAAATAAAGACGTGCTCCTTGTGGAAGATATTGTGGATACGGGCTTGACTTTGAAATATCTTATCGATTATTTGAGTTCATATCACCCAAAGTCTCTCAAGATATGTGCTTTCATTGATAAATACGAGCGCCGCAAGACAGATGTCACTGTCGATTACTGCTGTTATGATGCGGCCGAAGGGTTCCTTGTGGGATATGGGCTTGACTATGATGAAGACTATCGGTATTTATCGGGAATTTATCGTCTTAAACTATGAGACTTTTGCAAAATGTTTTGCAAAAGTCTCACTCTAACCATTGGGGTCAACTATGATTATTACCTGTAAGGAATGCAACGCACGTTTTAATTTGGATGAAAGCCTCTTAAAACCGACGGGTTCAAAAGTTCGCTGCTCAAAATGCAATGAGGTTTTCACGGCATATCCTCCCAAGACTTCTGAAGAAACAGAATTGCCGATTGAAACCACGCCGAAAATTGAAGAACACCCGGATGTGGCGGCGCTTGAAACCGAAAAAAAAGAGACGGCGGGTGAGGATGAGCTCGATTTTTCGGACATGGAAAAACTGCTGGATGAGGAAAAAGCGCCGGAGGCCGAAAGTGAAGCCGATAAAGAGGTTGAAGATCTTGAGCTGGACCTCGATCTGGATATGTCGCCCGAGGTTGAGACGGTGAAAGATGGATTTGAAGTCGGCGTCGAAGAACAGGAAGGTGACGAGCTTGATCTGTCCGATCTGGAAAATTTGCTTGATACGGAAGAATTGCCCCAGGAAAGCATCGGGGAGGATACTGATGAAGCGTTGAAACTGGAAGCGGAATCCGAGACTGGAGAACCAGCCAAGATGCCGCGTTCAAGGGATGAAATTGATGAACTCGATGAACTCGATTTGTCAGATCTTGAAGAGATTTTGGATTTAGAAGAACCGACCGCCGAAGATGAATCTGTTCCAGAGGATATGGAGCTTGAGCTGGATATGGAGACAGAGCCGGAACTTGAACAGGCACCGGCGGGTGAGGAAGACGAAGATCTTGAAACGGTTGATCTGTCCGAAATAGAAAAGATGCTCGAGATGGAAGAAACAGAGGAGACAGCGGAATCTGAAGAAAAAGGTCTGGATCTTGAATTGGAGCTGGAAGAAACGCCTGATGAACCGTCCATCGCCGAAGAATCATCAGCTGTTGAAGTGTATGAGCTTGACGAGGCCGAAGAGACTTCAGATAAACCTGAAGCTGTCGAAGCGTCGGAAGATGAGAGTATCAAACCGGAATTTGAATTTGAACGGGGTGCCGAAGAGGACGAAGAGGAACCGGTTGAAGATGAAATTACCGATGTACCGCCTGAAGTAGCCGCAGCCCCAAAAAGACGCGTCAGCAGGCCATTGGTTGCATTGCTGATTTTAGTCTTATTGGGGGGTGGATCTTATGGCACTTACGTTCTGCTTGATTACCTGAATATTCAAATTCCCTATGTCAGCGATTATTTTAAACCCAAAGTCTCTGATGTGAAAGGGAACCTTAAAATAGACACCCTGGACATTAACAGTAAATTTATTTTGAACGTCAAGGCAGGCAAACTCTTTGTCATCACCGGCCGAGTTAAAAACGGATATTCAGATGACCGCAGTTTCATCAGCGTCACAGGGAAATTATTTACAAAAGGCAAAAAAGTTGTGAAAACACAGACGGTATTTTGCGGGAATGTGTTGTCTGATATTGAACTTTCCAATATGGATTTTGACACGATAACGAAACGACTTTCAAATCGTCTCGGCGATAACAAATCCAACTTTCAGGTGAAACCCGGAAAAGAGCTTCCGTTTATGATTGTATTTTCGAATCTCCCCGATAACCTGGAGGAATTTGCCATTGAAGCGGCAGGATCGACTTCAGCCCCGACGTCGGGATAACGGATACAAGGATGCAAGCGTCAGGTTTTTGACTTGACTTGGTGAATCCGAGCTGTTAGAAATGCCGATTTCCATCTATTAAAACATGCCATGGCGATGTAGCTCAGATGGTCAGAGCATGCGGCTCATATCCGCAGTGTCCGGGGTTCAATTCCCTGCATCGCCACCAAAACAAATAAAAGCCATAACTTTAAAAAGTTATGGCTTTTTTGGTTTTTTTAGGGTGAAGACCGTTTACAAATGTGGAATAACCCCTTATATTTTAATATATTTAATGTGTTTGTCTTGCGTTTCGTTATGCGGAAATCAGGTCGGAGACGGGAACCAGTTCAAACACGGGACCGTTTTTGTTAAGGTCGCACTTAAAATCGTAAAGGGCAAACAGGGTGGAAAGATGGGGATGACCGATACCGATGGCTTCCCCATGCCTTAAGGCATGTTGCTTTAAGTGATTGAGCTGCCTGCGGACATACGACAATTCAGGCGAATTGTCTAAAAAAACGTTCCTCGGCGCACTTTTCATGTTGAGGCGCCGGGCCAATTTGTAAGCCTGGGAATGACGGCTTGTTAAACTGTCCACAAAAAAAAGGTTCTTTTGTTTGATGATCTTCAGTGCTTCAACCACCTTATCGGAGCAGGATGTAAACCTCGATCCCATATGGTTATTCACACCTGATGCCTGAGGAATTTGCGCAAGGTTTTCGCTGACGATCGCTTCGATTTCATTGTCCTTGTATGAAACATAAAGGGCTCCCGGTCCTGGATCGATGTCCTGGTCGTATGGCTCCATGGGTTGGTGGAGCATGACTTCGTATCCTTTTTCGTATATTTCCTGGGCGAGAAGGTTGGAGTATTGAAGTTTTGGGAGGATTGCAAATGTTATCGGCATGTTCAAAGACAAAAACGCCTTGGCCCGGGAGATGCTGCACCCGATATCGTCAATAATAAAGGCGATTCTGGGTGCCGGAACAGAAGGATGGGGTCTGAATGTCCGGGGGTCGGTAACGGGAAAGAAGTTCGTTTCTTGGGCCTTTGCTTCTGAAAAAATGTTGAGCCCGAACAGGGCTCCGGAAAAGAATGCAAAGCCTTTTAAAAGGAAAAGCCTGCGATGGCAAAGTTGTTTTTTTTGTTCTGGGTCCTTTTCCGTCATCTTAGGGGTGTACATACAACTTGTTGATATAAAGGTCAAGAAAAAACACAATATGTTGTGAATTAAATGTTGTTAATTTGCAGAAAACGGTATTTAAAAAGAAAAATGCAGCTGTTATCCCGACAGGCTATATAACTTAACTTGACACCATAACTTGACTTGACACTGAAAATTATTATGAGTATGGAATAATTATTAGGGGTTTTAACAAATACATAGAAAAAATAATGCATGCGGTCATGATTCAAGGCTTCGAAAAAATCGTTGAAGAACGGATTCTGCAGGCTCAAAAAAAAGGTGAATTCGAGAACCTGGACGGATGCGGAAAGCCGTTGACACTGCATGATGATTATCATGTTCCAGAGGAGCTGCGTCTGGCCTTTAAAATCCTGAAAAATGCAGATTGTCTGCCTCCGGAAATTGAACTGAAAAAAGAGATCCGGCAGACCGAAGACCTGCTTATGGGCATGCAAGATACCTCTGAAAAATATCGTTTATTAAAAAAGATAAACTTTTTGATCATGAAGCTAAATACCATTCGGGGCTCCTCTGTGATGTTCGAAATGCCCCAGTATTATATGGAAAAGCTGGTGGGTTGCCTTGAAAAATCCAACAACCCGGCAGAGCTTCTCAAATAACCAATAACTTCAAATGAGCGCTTTTGCTCAATGGAGGCAATATATTCCGTTCGGCGGATTTATTTTTAGATGTTTATGAAAAAAGAAAAAGACAGCCAATATTTAAATAGTATCCTGATGGCCTATTTCATCCTCATGCTCCATGTGATCTTGATGGCGGCCTTGGTGCTTCTGGTCATTTTTTTCCGCGGCATTATCAATTACATGATATGGATTTTTATCGGTGGGTTGATCGCCATCGTCGTTTCCGCTTATCGTTTTTACGCCCGCATGAAAAGGGAACAAAAGACCCTCAGGGAAATTCTCAGCACACCGCGGTTCAATGGAAGAAGTGTTGAAGTCAGCCTTCTCGGAGGACTTGCATCGTTTAAAATCGGCGCTGCGAATCCTAACCTGCCTGCAATAGAGAACCATCCACCCGGCCGTCTCCCGCAACTCGAGGACCCAGAGTCGGTTCGATATAAAGAGTTTTCCGAACTTGTTCAGATGCTCGAAAAAAACATAATTACCCTAGAAGAATATAATAAATTTAAAGAAGAAATATTAAAGTCCTAAAGAGCCGTGTTGGGTATCGTGTTGGCGCGGGTAGTACTCAAACTGGAAGGAAGGCCATGAAAAAACTGACCATTGCATTATTGTCCGGTGGAATATCCTCTGAACGTGATGTCTCCATCGCCAGCGGAGACCAGGTCTATGAAGCCTTGGACCACAGCAGGTACACGGTCCTTCGGTATGATCCGAAAACCGACCTTCAGCAATTGGTCACGGACGCTTCCCAAATTGATGCCGCCTTGATCATACTCCACGGACCTTTCGGTGAGGACGGTACCATTCAGGGATTGCTGGATCTTCTCGACATTCCTTATCAGGGGTCCGGAGTGCTCGGCAGCGCTCTGGGCATGAACAAATTGGCTTCCAAGCATCTTTATGAAAAGGCAGGCTTGCTGGTTCCGCCTTACGTGGTGTTGGGTCAAAATGATGTGTTTGATGAAGATGGGTGCACCCGAAGCCTGGGGCTTCCTTTGGTGGTCAAACCTGTGGGAAGTGGGTCGAGTGTCGGAATATCCGTCGTCAAATCAAAAGATTTGCTTAAAAAAGCGGTCAATGATGCCTTTGCACAGGATGAAAAGGTATTGATTGAAGCGTATATCGACGGTATTGAACTCACCGGAGGCGTCATCGGGAATGATCAGTTGGAGGCGTTGCCGCTTATTGAAATTGTTCCGGACAAATCCTATGAATTTTTCGATTACGCGGCCAAATATACGGCCGGTGCCACAAAGGAAATCTGTCCGGCCCGTATTAATGACGCGATGACGGAAAAAGCGCAGGAAACAGCCAAAACAGCACATCAAGCGCTATTTTGCAAAGGATACAGCCGGACCGATATGATTTTGAAAGATCAGGATATTTTTGTTCTTGAAACCAACACGATTCCCGGCATGACTGCCACCAGCCTTTTGCCGCTTGCTGCCGGAAAAGCAGGCTTTTCATTCAGCCGGCTGCTGGATCGATTGATTGAACTGAGCATGGAAGATCGAAAAATAAGCAGGTGATTCGATGATCATCCGAAGCGCAAGGGAGCTTAAAAAGCGATATCAGGACCTGCGTTCCGGGGATATTTTTTTAGGAATTCTGAGCTATAAGCACATTAAAGAATCGATCCTTATCGATCTTCTCGAACGGGGGATATCCTGTTTTCCTTCTCCACTTTCCCAGGTTCTGAATCATTCCAAGTCGGCGCAGGCCGTTATTTTTAAAAAATGGATGCTGCCCCACACGGTTGTGATCACGAGACGGGCCGATCTCATTGACGCGATAAATATCTATAACAGACTCGGGATCGCTCCGGTCGTCACCAAAGAAGACCATCGGCACTGCGGCCACGGGGTGAGGAAATGGGACAACATGGAAATCCTTTACAGTTTCCTGGCGCTTTCCGATTCTGCTTACCCTTTTGTGCTGCAGCCTTTTTTGGAAAATTTTACAGATGTGCGGCTGATTATCGCCGGCGATTATGCGGAAGCTTACGTTAGGTATAATCCCAATAATTTCAGAATGAATATTTCCATGGGCGGCAAAAATCATGCCCATGAGATAAACGCCGATCTGTTGAATTATTGCCGCACGGTTATGGAACGCGGCAAGTTTCCTTATGCACACATGGATATTCAGGTGACGGAGGAGGGAACCTGTTATCTTTCGGAAATCGCTTTAAACGGCGGGACAAAGGGTGCAAAGATTCACCAAAGGAAACTGAATCAAAAGAAAAAAGAGTTGCTGGAGCGTCTCGCAAACCTATAAAAGGGGGTATCTTTGAAAAAAGGAGAAAAGGCTGTAAAACAACCTGACCGAATGCCGGAAGTTGCCATCGTCATGGGAAGCGATTCCGATTTGGCAATCATGGAAGAAACTGCTGCTGTTTTGAGACAATTCGAGATTCTCTATGAGATGACGGTGGCCTCGGCGCATCGGAGTCCTGAAAGGGCGGCCAAACTTGCCGCTTCCGCCCATAAGCGCGGCATCAAGGTCATTATTGCAGGTGCCGGACACGCTGCCCATCTCGCGGGAAATCTTGCGGCCTACACCCCGCTGCCGGTGATCGGGGTCCCCATAGATTCATCCTGCCTTCAGGGATTGGACGCGCTGCTTTCAACGGTTCAAATGCCCCCGGGGGTTCCCGTGGCCACGGTGTCCATCGGCAAATCAGGCGCAAAAAATGCTGGGATACTCGCCGCACAGATTCTTGCGCTTTCGGACCCAGACCTTGCACAAAGGTTTCAGACCTATAAAAAGGAGCTTGCAAAACAAGTTGATCAAAAAGCCAGAAAGCTTAAAGATCATTCGCGTCGATCCGTTACATCTCCGTCATGATCCAATTCAAAGGGCTTATCGAACGATTCGTGCCGGCGGGGTCATCATATTTCCAACCCAGTTTCTTTACGGCCTGGGAGCAGATGCCCTGAACGTCCAAGCGGTTGACAGGATTTTTGAAATAAAAAAAAGGTCTCTCAGAAAACCGATTCCGATTCTCATCGAACAGCAGGAAGATCTGTCAAGACTTGTTCAACAAATTCCTTTTTCTGCCAGATCCATTATGAACGCCTTCTGGCCGGGTGCAGTGACTATCGTTTTTGATGCCAAGGACACCTTGCCGGCAAATCTCACCGCAGGCACCCATAAAATCGGGATTCGGATGCCGCACCACCTCGTCGCTTTGGCGCTTACGAAGGCCGTTGGCGGGCCTGTTACCGCAACCAGCGCCAATATAACCGGCGATTCAGGATGTTCAACAATTTCAGATATTTCTCCGGGAATCACCGGTCAGGTGGACCTGATTCTTGATGCCGGGGCCCTCAAAGGGGGCCTCGGCTCCACGGTTGTCGATGTAACGGTCGATCCTCCGAAAATTATCAGAGAAGGGGCTGTTCGCGCAGTAGATATTTTTACGGCACTGAAGACCCGGACGCTGCGTTAATAATGAGTAAACACGACATGTTCCAAATCGATGACATCGCCGATCAAGTCCTCACCAACTGTAATATCGCAGATTCGCAACATGCCGGACTCTATTCCATTTGCGGTTTGGCATTGCGATTGCGGGATTTGTACAAGTGGGAAAACAGATTGGATCCGTGGATCGAGAATGATCCTTCCGAGGTTTTAAAATGGATCGGCGACAAAGAAGACGCCTGGGAAGAACTGGCAGAAAAAGAATTCAAGGATATCCGCCTTGTTGGACGGCGGTTCGATCCATTTGACGTCAAAGGGATCAACGAGATTTTGGAACCTTACGGCTTCATCTATGGCGGCGGGTATGCGAGAAGCCTTAAGCCTTCTTTTTTTCTGGCCGCCCTTGAAAACAAAAAAGAAATCAACCATATTGCGGTATTTATTCTCGACAGGGAATTTGCGCGCGATCTTTTGACCATCCCGGCTTTGTCTCAGGACAACTGTATTTATATTCGAAAAGAATCCGCCAGACTGTTTCTTTGGGATCAGATATTTTATGTCAAAAAATCGGGACGGTATGCCTTAAAGTTCGGATTGGAAGACTATGGGCTGAAAGATGAGACACCCGAAGACTTACACCGCAATTTGCCTATCATTGCCGCTAATGAGACGGATACATACATTTATCATGAGTTGGGCGAAATTCGAGACGCGATTTTTGACCGCAAAACATGGCAAGAGATTATTGCATCGTTCCCCCACACACCCATCGAACTGTTAACCCGAACCGTTAAAGACCTATTGGCCGACACCGGCAGGTACGGGAC
>JBAUWG010000478.1:0-1742 GCA_049583675.1 Desulfobacterales bacterium
CATTGCGGACATTGATGTTCAATGGTAAGTTCAGCCATTGGGTTCGTTCGGTAGATCGTTAAATCGCTGATTGGTTAAATGGTTTAGTTGGCAGAGGGCATGGGGCATAGAGATAGAAGGTAAGAAGCTGTGAAGATCAGAAGGTTAGTTTTTTCTCATCTTCTTATCTTCTCATCTTCTGACCTTCTCTTTTTCCGATTTCCTCTTTCCTAATTTCTGTCCTCCACACCCCATGCTCTATGCTCTCTGCCCTATGCTTTCCGACCTCCGCCCTCTGCCGTCCGTCATCCGTCGTCCGTCGTCCGTCCTCCCGGATCACAGCTTCTCACCGCACTGGTTACAGTACATGGCGCCATCGACATTTTCGGTGTGACATTTCGGACAAAATACGGGTTTTGATTTCTCCTCCACCGGATGACCGCAGCGGGAACAGAATTTTGCGCTGGGTGACAAATTTTTGCCGCACTTTATGCACTGTTTAAAAACAAGTTGCTGGTGTCCGCAAAACGGGCAGAATTTTGCTTCCACAGGAATAAAATGTTTACAATCCGGGCAGGAAGACATGTGCTGGGAATCGGTTTGCAAAGATTCCGGTCCGCCGGTTTTTTGGATCGGAGACTGAATTCCGGCAAAATACTGTGCAAACATGGCCGGCATCATCAAACCAAGTCCCATTCCCATCCCGGATCCTGCATTGCCTTCCGCGGATGAAGCCTTTTCCATGGCCATGGCCGCCTTCATCTGCATCAGTTTATTCATGTCATCGAAAACTCCCATCCGGCTCCGATCGTCGATGGCCTGCTGAACTTCCGGCGGAGGGGTAACGGCATTGATGTACAGATGGGTAACGCCAATACCGAAATTGCTGAAATCCTTCTGAACGCGCTTGAGCATATTCTCGGACAACTCATCGTATCTCGCCGGAAGGTTCAGGATGGAATCGATGGTTTCTCCCATATAATCGTTGAATCTGGACACAATGACCCGATTCAAATATTCTTCTATCTCACGGGTGGTATAGATCCCCTGGGTGCCGGCCAGATTGTTTATAAACAGCACCGGCTGCATCACCTGTAAGTTGAAAACGCCGAAGGCTCTGAGCCGTATCAGGCCCAATTCGGAATCTTTAAAGGCAACGGGATCACGCGTTCCCCATTTCAGGTTCGTGAACACCTTTAAATTGAGGAAATAGACTTCCGCCCGCAACGGGCTGGTAAGCCCCCACGGCAGGCTGAGAACCTTTGTCAAGATAGGAATATTGGCGGTTTTGAGGGTATGTCTTCCCGGGCCAAAGGCATCTATGGCTTTACCTTGGTAGAAGAAAACAGCGGCCTGGCTTTCCCTGACCGTGAGCTGCGCACCATATTTTATTTCACCGGAACCTTTTTGGGGGAGCCGATGAACCAGTTCCTTTCCGGTATCGTCAAACCACTCGAGATTTTCCAAAAAAATAATGTTGTTTGTTCCCATTTGTTATATCTCCATATATAAAAAATAAGCTGATATTTCAGTTTCATGCAACAACGATGCCAAAAAGGCCGGAGGATAGGCCTGCGGCCGGAGAGCACAGAGCATGGAGCAGAGGGCATGGGGCGGAGAGCGAAGGGCAAGATGGACGAATAAGAACAGAGGTCAGACGACGGAGGACGGAGGTCAGAAATTAGGAAAGAGGATAGGCATTAAGGGTTAAGGTTCCAAGGCTCAGCGTTCAAAGACCCAATGGGTCAAAGAAATGATTTGAT
>JBAUWG010000479.1:0-12756 GCA_049583675.1 Desulfobacterales bacterium
GACCAAAGACGGGCGTGATCGAAGCCTTGATTATAAAATAACGGGTTTTAACGTCCCGAAAGGGTCATGGGACGCAAAGGTGTTCGCCCATATTCGTCCGCTGGAAGATGAAATCGTGATTTCGAAGACTTCTTCGAGCGTTTTTATTTCAACGAATATTGATTTTATTCTTCGCAACCTCGGTGTCAATTTTCTCATTATGAGCGGGCTATTGACAGACCAGTGTATCAGCCATGCGGTCCGCGACGCATGTGACTATGGATATTTGGTCACCTTGATTACCGACGCCTGCGCGACTTTCTCCCGGGAACGACATGAGACCGCTCTCCGCCACATAAAGGGGTACTGTCGTCAGATTACAACTGACGAATTTCTTTATGAACTAGAGCAATTATCCTTTGCCTAATGTTTTTATCCGAACTTTAAAGAGCGCTCTCGTTCCCCTTGATTCTTGCAAAACAAGCCACCCGCTTCGCGGGTGGTAGTTGACTATTTTCACAGCGGCCATATCTTTTAATATAATGTGTGTCAGAAATTTGAGACCGCATTTCTTTAAGGCCGGGCGGCCGAGGGGGGCAATCCACGTCCGGAAGGCGATATTTAATTGAGGCCGGATTATGTGCGGAATCGCAGGAATTGCAGGTGGATCCCATGTTGCGTTGGATTTGTATGAAGTCTTGAGCATTTTGCAACACAGGGGACAAGATGCCGCGGGCATGGCCATCTGCAACGCCGGCAAAATGGTTTTACAAAAAGCCAATGGTTTGGTGCGGGATGTTTTCAAAGTTGCGGACCTGGAACGAATTATCGGCACCATGGGGATCGGCCATGTACGCTACCCCACATCCGGGTGCTATACGTTTCATGAAGCCCAGCCATTTTATGTCAATTCGCCATACGGCATTATGCTGGCCCATAACGGCAACCTCACCAATACCACCCAGCTGAAAAAAGAACTCTTTCAAATTGATCGGCGCCACATCAATACCGATTCGGATTCAGAGATTTTGTTAAATGTCTTTGCCCACGAACTGCACAAAAACAGCCGGCCTCAGCTCACAGCCGAAGGCGTCTTCAAGTCGGTGCGCAGTGTTCATCGCCGCTGCCGGGGCGGTTATGCGGTGGTCGCCATGATCAACGGCCACGGTCTTGTGGCGTTCCGCGATCCCAACGGGATCCGTCCGGCTGTCCTGGGAGAGCGCCGTTCTTCCATCGGATCGGAATACATGATTGCTTCTGAGAGTTGTGCTCTGGATGTGTTGGGTTTCACGCTCATCAGTGATATTGATGCAGGCGAAGCGGTTTACATCGACATGCATAATCGCTTGCAGCGGCGCCAATGCAGCGACCGTTCCCGGCTGATGCCTTGCATTTTCGAATATGTTTATCTGGCCCGTCCGGATTCCATCATCGATGGTACTTCCGTTTACCAGGCCCGGCTTCGCATGGGCCGAAAACTGGCTGCCAAGATCAATCGGCAATGGCCTCGTCATGATATCGATGTGGTCATACCGGTTCCAGACACCAGCCGAACCGCGGCGTTGGAATTGGCCAATTGCCTGGGTATCACCTATCGGGAAGGCTTTATCAAGAATCGATATATCAACCGTACGTTTATAATGTCCAATCAGCGTGAAAGAGAGACTTCGGTGCGGCGCAAGCTCAACCCCATCGCGCAGGAGTTCAAAAATAAAAAGGTTCTGTTGGTCGATGATTCCATCGTTCGGGGCACAACGAGCAAACAAATCATTCAGCTGGCACGGGCTGCCGGCGCCAAAAAGGTTTATTTTGCCTCCGCGGCGCCGCCGGTGCGCTTTCCCAACGTGTACGGCATCGATATGCCTTCGAGACGGGAACTTATCGCACATGGCCGCAGCAGACAGGAGGTTGCCGGGATGATCGGCGCAGACCGGTTGATTTACCAGGATCTTGAAGATCTTATCGCCTGCGTATCAGACGGCAATACGCGGTTAAAAGATTTTGAATGCTCCATATTTGACGGTGTTTACATCGCCGGACGGATCGAACCGCCAAATCCGGAATGCCCGGTCGAAGACCGAAATCCTTCAACCGTCGATGTGGTGACTTACGAATAATAACCGTATAAGAATCCGAGGGAGAGGATTCAAGGAGTCAGAAAATAGAAGAAAAACGCCATGGCAGTGGATATGGAAACCACTTTCTTCGGTTTCGGTACCCATGATGCATCGGGTGCCTCCTCCCGGGATCGATGTGCTAAAAAAGGCGGGAAAAGAATCCCGCCCTTAGAATTAAATGCCAGCTACGGCAAATCATCAACATCTGGCGACGAAGTTCTCAATAACGTCCTTCTCCCGATGAAGACTAACCTTCATGTCATGTTTTTCGGTTTTTACGATTTCCCCCCTCAGATCGCTGAGATATACGCCAAGCGCATGACAAACGACCTCTTTTTCTTCTTCCATAAGTTCCATATCATTCACCTCCAAGCGGTATTTAACGCAACGGCGCTAATCATCCGAATTCAGTCACGACATCGTGTGAAGCGCGCGTCGGTTAAGACAAACTAACGGTAAATTGGTATGCGATACCAACACCATATAAATAAAATATCCATTTAAGTGCACAGAATCAAGTGCGGTCCTGAAATAAAGGTGGATGCACATAATATATCGCAGGGGCGACGATGAGTGTTGATGTCTATGGGCGGTGTCAAACACTTTCATGAGACGAGAATACTCAATAGCATCGAATGCTTGTCGGTAATAATTGCGCCATTATTTTCCGATTCCCCCCATGCCAAGACCTGAAATGATCCTGTCGAGGAAAACGGTATAGACGAGGGCCACGGGAATGCTTGCCAGGAGTGCTCCGGCCATCAGCGACCCCCAGTAGAAAACATCGCCCCTCACGAGCTCCGTCGTGAGTCCGATGCCGATGGTCTTCTCTGCGGAATTTTGTATAAAAGCAAGGGCATAAATGTAATCATTGGCCACCAGGGTGAACGCGAAGACGATGACGGCGATGATTCCGGGGACGGCAAGGGGAAGGATCACCCTGAAAAAGGCACCGATCCTGCTGCACCCATCAATCTGGGCCTGCTCTTCGATGTCTTTGGGTATAGACTTGAAGAAGCTCATCAGCAGCCATGTGCAGAACGGTATGGTAAATGTGGGATAGACCAGGATAAGCGACCAGAGGGAATTCTGCAGATTCAGGAACGATACGACCCGGGACAAGGGGATAAACAGGAGGGTCGGCGGCACCAGATAGGTCAGAAATATCCCGATTCCCATGTTGTCTCCCCACCTTCCGGCCATCCGGGCCATACTGAAGGCTGCCGGAACAGCGAGGAGAACGGTGATGGCGACGACCACGATACCCACGATCGTGGTGTTCAGCATAAAAGTGATGAACAGCGTGTCATGAATGAGATACTTCAGGTGGTGCAAGGTCGGCGGTGCGGTAAAAAAGAAGGGGTTGTTGTTTGGATTGTAGAGATCGACGTTTCGCTTGAACATGGTGATGAGCATGATGTAAAAAGGGCCTGCAGCAAAAATGATGAAAAACAACAATCCAGCGTAAAAGCCCGCTTTTCGGTATATCTTCTTCAACATGGGAGGAGACCCTCTTTTTTAGGAGCGGGGCATCGCTCGTTTAAACGGTTTAAAGAGATACCGATCATGTTACGACCGCCTTTCTTGCCAGTTTCAGCACGATTATTGCCAGAGCAGCCATCACAGGGAAAAAGAAAATGGCTATGGCGGCTCCCTGGGCCAAATCGCCGCCCTCGATGCCCTGCAGAAAAGAGAGGCTTGCGAGCATCTGTGTGCTGTTGGGGGGCGGTCCGCCTCTGGTCAGGATCCAGACCACGGTCATGTCGGTAAACGTGAAGAAGGTTGCAAACAGCACTGTCACGCCGATTACCGGAAAAAGCAGCGGGACCGTGATGGAAAAGAGACGCCGGAAATAGCCTGCTCCGTCGATCTGGGCCGCTTCAAGAATTTCTGTTGGGATGGAGTTCATGCCGGCGATGAGGATGACGGCACCGAGTGGAACGAGACGCCACACCTGCACGAAAATGACGGATGCCATGGCGAGGCCGGGTCGTCCGAGCCAGTACATGTTGCTCGCCGGTCCAAGGAGATCACCCGGTTTTCCCAGAAGTCCCAGGGTTCGGAGCAGCCAGTCAACGGGGCTGAACACGGGATCAAGAAACCAGAGATAGCCGATGGCGCCAAGAGCAATCGGTGCCGTCCAAGGCATCAGGACCAGAAACCGAACGAACCATTTACCATGGAAGTCGCGCATCAGCAGTTCTGAAAGGATGTGCGCCAATATGAGCACGATGGCTACGGATACGACGGTGAAAAAAAACGTATTGTATAAAGATCTCAGAAACGTCGGATCGTGGAGGAGGTCGGCAAAGTTCTGCAGGCCGATGATCTTAAAATGAGGGTTGCCCACAGTCACATTGCTGATGCTGTATATGAAAGACATTACAAAGGGAAATCCTACGAATAAGACGATATAGAGCCCTGTTGGGAGGACTAGGAGCGGAGCGAGAATTTCTTCGCGATCTAATAAATGTTTCTTTCTCATGATATCACCGTTACCGGGTGTCGATAAATACTATACTAGGGTTTTCTTGTATCAATCCTGACGCCTGTTTGTTTGTTGTAATACTTTACATCTTCTTTTCGGACCGAAAAGTCGTATTCCTTTCCTTCTTCAAGGGGAATCCGGACGGGCAGATTGGCGATCACGTTTGCATCGCCGACGATGCCGTAGGCCAGCTGGTTCGAACCCAGGTTTTCCACCCGCGATATACTGAAGCGAAGTGTTATATAATTTTCGGCATCCGCGGGATCTGCCGGCTGAAACACCTCGGGCCTGAAACCGGCGATAACGTCGTTCTGCTCGACGAAGTTCATGGGCGGAATGCCGATAAAGCCAGCGACAAACGTGTCGGCGGGATGATGATAAATCTCATCGGGCGTTCCGATTTGTCTTATTCTGCCGCTGCTCATTACCGCGATCCGATCGCCCAGTCCCATGGCCTCGGCCTGGTCATGGGTTACGTAGATCGTTGTTACGCCGATTTCCTGATGGAACTTTTTCAATTCAACCCTTGCAATGTGCCTCACCTGGGCATCGAGATTGGAAAGGGGTTCATCCAGAAGCAGCACCTTCGGTGTCCGAACCAAGGCTCGTGCTATGGCGACTCGTTGTTTTTCGCCACCCGAGAGCTGTGCCGGTCTCCTGTCCAGAAGGTGTCCGATTCCAAGGAGACCGGCCGCCCATTCGACTTTCTTTTTGATTTCCTTCTTGTCAAGTTTTTCGACTGAGAGGGGAAAGGCAATGTTCTTGAAAGCCGTCTTGTGAGGATAGAGCGCATAGCTCTGAAACACCATGGCGATTTCCCGCTCACGAGGGGAAATATCATTTACAACCTCGCCGTTGATAATCAACTGCCCGGCAGTCGGCTGCTCGAGGCCTGCGCAGAGCCTCATCATCGTTGTTTTTCCGCTTCCTGATGGCCCCAGGAGCACCAGAAACTCGCCGTCTCTGATCTCCAAGTCCACGCCGTCGACGGCCTTCACCTGATCGAAGTACTTTGTTATCCCTTTTAATTCAACGAATGCCATTTCATTCCTTTAATGTTTTTTGATAAGCCCTTGGGCCTGCCATTTCTCAAATATAGTTTTACATTGCGCGGCTGCCTGTTTGACTGCTTCTTCGGGTGTCTTTTCTTTTTGGGCCGCAACGGCATACATACTGGGGATCACAAAGGTGCTGAAAATTTCCCCGATTGCCGGATTGGCTGGTCCGGGATGACCGATGTTGGTGGCCCAGGATTCCGCATTTTCGATCGCCACAAGCTTGTCCGTTGCTTCTCCCGGCAGGGCAAAGGGATCTTTGTTGAACCAGACACGCCAGATATCGCGCATGGTTTTCGCACCTTTGACCGGTGGATAATCGCGTTTGCCGTGCGGTATGGGTACATTGAAGAACGACGGCGAATTGTAGAGTTCGCTGTTCCAGATGGCCTCGTCGTAGTTGGCGACAAGATCGAGCAGGAACTGCTTTGCCAGGTCGGCATTCTTGGCGGCGAACTTCGGGATGACGGACACGTAGATGACATGTTCGCTGGCCCACCCGATTCCCTCGGGCCCTTTGAGGGCCGGGGTGAAATAAATATCCTTGGCGATTTTTGGCACGTCATGCTGTGCGGATCGGTAGGCGGAAATCGAATTCAGGATATAGGAGGCGCGTCCGGCGATCAAAAGCTGGTTGTTCGAGGCCGGTGTCCACCCGAAAACCTCGGGTGTAAGCGCCTGTTCATAAAGATCTTTCATATACTTGACGGATTCGATGGTGCGTTTGTTGTCCAAAATCACACGTTCGTTCTCATCTTGGATACTAGAGTTGTAAGACCATAGCAGTGCCCTGCCAGCCATGTTCGAATCTAGTTCCTGGGACATTCCGATCCCGGCCTGCACCCCCAGTTCTTTTTTGATCTTTCCGCCATATACCAAGAGATCCTCCCATGTTCTGGGACCGTTTGGTTTGCCCACCTTCTTCCAGAGCGATTTCCGGTAGTCGCCGGGGTCGATGGTCCATCCGGGGCAGAACCCGTAAAACTTCTTCGTGTCAGGGTTGTACGAACTCTTTTTGCAAAGGGGCACCTGTTTTCCGAACCGTTTTTCCGCCTCCTGATTGACATCGGAGAGATCCAGGACGCTGGGTTCGAAATCCGACGGCGGACTGAGGAATTGGACCAGGTCATGTCCCTTTCCGGCCACGACTTCCGAGGCAAAGGTGCTCCTTAAGTCCGAGAGATTGATATGATCGACGACCACATCCACGTTGTGTTTTTCTCCCCAAGCTTTTGCAAAGGGATCGAACCATGTGTCATACTTCGGTACGAAATGGCTCCACTGGAGTAACCGCAGTGTTCTCCTTCCAGACGTCTTTGCAAATGCATTACGCATTAAGCCGGGACCGAGTGCAAGTCCCGCCACGCCAATACCTGCCGTCTTGATAAATTTACGTCTTGATATCCGATTTTTCATGGCCTTATCCTCCTTTTTAATGGAATGAGTATGTTTTTAAATGGAATTAAAGGAACATTCCAAAGGCGAGCGGCAGTCTGAAGAACAAAATACGATAGGGATCGATATACAGAAGCAGTTCTATTTCAGATGCCGACAACGGTGTTAAGATATTAAGATCGAATTGATAAGAATTGCCTTTTCTGAGGCGAATCGATAAGACTTCTTTTTGCTGAGACGGAATAGGCGAAAATTCCACGAGTGTGTCGTTTGCGGCAATATGATGAGGAGCAGCATATAATACAATTCAGAAGGCACTGACAGTTCTATTTCACACTCCAACGCCTAAAAGTAAATTAAAGCGTCCATTTTTATTGTCAACCGAAAATTTTTGTTAGATCAGTGCGGGACAGAAAACATCGTAGACCAATAATTCTTCGACGACATTCGTTATCTTGTGTCTTTTTCCTTGCGGAACCCTAACTATCAAGCCAGGCTCGAGCGTGAACTCCCCAACGTCTTCGACCCACATCACGGCTTTACCTTTCAATGGATAAAGGATGTCATCCTGTTTGTCATGAATGTGTTCGGGAACTTCTTTGCCGACCGGCACCGTAACCAGCATGCAGGTGACATCCAGATGGTGCTCTTTGGAAGAGATGAGGGGTTTAATTGAAATTCCCGGTACGACGGGGTGAGGCATCCACGGAATCTTCTCCACTCTTCGATTAACTTCCATTTTAACCTCCTGGAGAAAAGACATTAGAACATTGAATAGTTAGTCTATAATTAGCTTGCCATACGATATTTGTGCTGTCAATCAAAATTTTTCATCGCCTTTGCTCAATCAGGGCGATTTTCGCTTTCACGGGAATAAATTTTTGACAATGCCGATGATTTGATCTTGACGGGCCGGCTGCTCGCAACCAAACCTCGATCGGGAATGGGTGCGACTGGATGCGCGATCAAAAGTTCGGCGGTCTCACCGAAGGCTCATCCGGAATAGTCCCGCCGAAACGGTTTCCGTTCAACGGTTTCACCCATAAACAAGTATACAACCACCGCGCCGGCCAGGCACAATCCGCCATCGACCAGAAAAGGCAATCGATATGAAATGATGCCGAGTGCTCCCGCCATCAATGGGCCAAAGGCAATTCCCAGTCCGAATCCGATGGTGACCAGACTCATCATTCGGCTCCTGCGGCATTCGCTTTCTTCATGAGCAAGATCTCCGGCATAGGCCAGCGCGGGCGCAACGATGGCTGCTGCGCCGATTCCTTGAACAAAACGCTCAATTCCGAACAAGAGCGAAGAAGATGTTTCACCCAGCAAGGCGGTGGCCGGCGCCATCAAAATCAATCCTCCAACAACCAACGGTTTACGGCCCAGGCGATCCGAAAGACGCCCCAGAGGAACTTGAAACACCAACCGCCCCACCATCAGTGCACTGAAGACCACGCCGAAGCCGAGGGCCTGGAAACCCAGCCGGCTGTTGATCTGGGTTTCAAGGGTCGTCACCAGGGTAAAGGCGCTGGCCATAAGAAAAGTAGCGACTGTGGCGCTCAAAATCTGCCGGTTAATGATCGAAAAGTCGATTATCCTGGAGCAGGTTACATCCTCTTGATTCGGCGGATCATAATATGCGACTCCGGCCTGGACGATGATCAGTGCCAGGACGAGAATCGCCGTTCCCGCATAGAAGGCCGAATTGAAACCGAGGGAATCGTGGAGAAAGCCGCCTAAAAGCGGGCCGATAGCCAGTCCCGCCATCCGAAAGGTTGTAAAAAACCCCATGGCGCTGCCCCGTGTCTCCTTTTGGGTGGCCAGTTCCAATAAGGCCAAGGTGGGCGGAATTTCCATGGCAAGTCCCAGCCCCTGTGCAATTCGAAGGCCCATAAGATCG
The DNA here is from genome assembly GCA_049583675.1 of Desulfobacterales bacterium. Lineage (GTDB taxonomy): Bacteria > Desulfobacterota > Desulfobacteria > Desulfobacterales > UBA11574 > UBA11574. The sequence continues at coordinate 8,938 of JBAUWG010000479.1, forward strand.
ATGTAGCGGGTGGCAAAAATAAACGCCAGGGTGGTTATGGCAATTAGCGCAAGGCCAGCCTGAATAATTTGTTTGTAGCGTCCGATCCGGTCGCTCAAGGCCGCCATGAAAGGCTGCATACTCGCGGTTGCAAATCCGTATGCGGAGATTAGAATACCGATAAGAAGCACCTTGGGGAGCGGGATCAGTTTTTCCGGGAGCTTGTCGACATAGAGGGGAATAATGACATAAAGGATACTGTTGCCGATGCCGTCGGCCATCCGGGCTATGGAAAGCGAGATGACCGTCTGATTAACGCCCAGAGCATTTCCTATTTTTCCGGTCAAATTCATCCTGCAGCTGATTTTATGACATTTGTCCAAATTTCGTTTCGTTTGAGTATTTCGCAAGATAAGGGTCCAACGACATAACAGGCCGGCTATCGGCAACTAACGGACGACGCTGATTTCAGTTCTCATCAGCTCGGTTCTAACCTGCAGCTTTTTCGGACAAGAGTTTATAGATTTCCCAATAGCGGTTAGTGACCTTTTCAAGATTGAAAGTGGGTTCACCCAGGTCTGTGCCCGGCTCGGATTCAAAGTCTACCAATGATTGATCCGTGCCCATAATTCTTGCCAACAAAATTGCAGCTGGGACTTTAAGTTCATCCATAATTAACCTCCTTATAAAATATGACATATGTCAAATAATGGGAAGTGAGGATTATCGTTCAAATAAATACCCACTTCCATTCAATACCGGAAAAGATTCGAAAGGCTTCTTCCATAAATGATCAGAATTACTTTTTGGGGGGGGAGTGCATCGAAATGATAAAAATTCCCTTTTGGGAGGGGATTGAAAATTCACCATTGTGTTTGAGGTTCACATAAATCACTCTCCGAGACGCAATCCAACATATAAAAGCCTGCCGGTTACGGTATCGTTTAAAATTAAAATAAGAATCGATGGACGAATTGTCAATTGCTGCAATTTAAAAAGCCTTTTTGCATAGTGGTTTCCAGTACGAATCTGCCGTTTTTCAGGTCGCTGTTTTATGATAAACGGTTCAGGGACGACCATCAGCTGCCGAGCCGGATACTTAGCAGCAACTCCAACAGAACGACCGCAGCAACCAGGGTGCCGAACAGATTCCGCGAACGCACATAGAGCCATATAGCCAACAACACACGAATGGCAGGCAAAAGTCCCAGCAAAATGACTCCTGCGCTTGCCAGTGCAAGGCCGAGAGGTTCCGGATGCAGAGAGATGAGGCGCTTAAGCGCGACGACGGCAATCCCCGGCAACGAAAATGAATCCCCGCTGAAGAGCATGTCGATCAGTCCAAAACACATCAGGGCCAAGCTGGCGAGAGAGACCACCAGTGACACCTTTTGCATTTTGCTTTCCAGGCGCTTTACCGGCGATTTTTCAGACGGGTCTGATTTTTCTATCATCTGCGCTGCCTCTTGTCAGTGGTTCAAGCCGGCTACCAGCATATAGACGCCCAACAGAATCAGCAGGACCACCAGTGCCTGTCGGACCCAGACGGCGCCTATCCGCCTCAAGGCATACACTGCCGAGACGGCACCGAGAAAAACACCCATTGCCGTGGGAACGACCACCATGGGATATATGTCGCCGCGCCCGTAATATACAAAGACACTGGCCGCGGCCGTGATGCCGACCATGAAGTTACTGGTGGCCGTGGCCACACCAAGGGGTACATTCATCAGGGCATACATGATTGGCACTTTGATGAAACCGCCGCCCACACCCAGCAAACCGGACACCATCCCCGCCAGTCCGGCGGCCGAAAGACCGGCCGGCCAGTTCCGCGGCTGATAGTTCTCACGAAACAACGGCTCCTGAACCGATTTATTTTGTCCCCTCCTTCCCTTGTAAAGCGTGTAGCCGGCGCTGATAAAAACGATGACCGCGAACAATACGTGCAGCACCCGACTGCTGAAAGCGCCTGCCAGCAATCCGCCGCCGATGGCCCCGGCGGTGGTCGCCACTTCCAGTCGCAGGGCCAGTCCGACATCTCCGCCTCTTCCGCGCGGTGCGAACGCCGCCACTCCGGCCGATGTTGCGATGACCCCCACCAAACTGGTGCCGACGGCGACCCGTATGGGTAGATGAAAAAGGAGCGTCAGGAGCGGCACCAGAAAAATGCCGCCTCCCAGGCCCAGGAGAGCACCCAAAACGCCGGCCAGAAGTCCGATGCCAAGAAGCAGCAAAATTGTAATCACCGTCGTACTCCTTACCCCAACGCCAGAAAGCGATACCAATCCGCCAGATCCAGTTCGAGGTCTTTGTTGCGGGCTTTGAGGGCCGCATACAGTTGAGCGTTCAGGATTGCCAGGCTGACCAGGTTGGCCATTGATTTGAGGAAAGTAACCGCAACGGGTCCGAAATGACGGGGTCGGGTCGAATAGACATGGATCACGCCGACATTTTTGTTCTTTTGCATCAGAGGCACCGCTAAAACCGACAGGATGCCCTCTTGGGCGGCTTCTCGAGGATACTCGAAGCCCGGCTCGCTTTGAACATTGTGGAGCACTACTGCTTCTCCCCTCAAAACGCGGTTGTCGATGGCGCTTTTTTCCAGATGTACCTCCCCCTTCATGCGATACGTCTCGCTGAGCCCATAGGAGGCCACCAGCCGCAGGAGGCCACGTTTGGGTTCCAGCAGACGAATGGTACCGGCCTTAAGCCACATCTCGTCCACCGTGGCCTCGAGCACCCGCTGCAGCATGGGCTCCAGGTCCTGCGAGGAACTCACGGCCTCGGCCACGCGGTAGAGACTTCGGCGCAGGCGCACCTTCTCCAAAGCCAGGGCTCCCAGGTCCGTCATGGCCCGCAGCATCACCACTTCTTCCGGTTGAAGCACGTCTATATTGTCCACATATACATGAAGAATACCGATCACGTGGTCACGTACGGTCATTGGAACGGCGACTAAACCTTTCAGGCCTTCGTCCGCAACTTCCGAATGAGAGAACTCCGGCTCACGTTCCATCGCCGCCACCCGCACAAGTTCTCCGGTCAGAGCGCTCCGGTTGATCTGGCTGTTGGATGATGTCAACGCCAGTTTTTCCAGGTAGCTATCCCCCAGCCCCAGTGCTCCGGCCACCAATAGCTGATCCTTTTCGCGACCGAGCAGGAGGGTCAACGCCTTTTGAATGGGCAGCGTCTTGACAATCTGTTCGAGCAGCAACTGAATGATCTCCTCCTCCTGGAGGACGCTGCTCAAAGCATGCGCCGTATCCTGAAGGGCCACCAGGTAGCCTTCCGAGCTGCATTTTATCATATCGTCTCCTTGATCCTGATATTGTCATCAGGCTTATGCTGTTCTACTAAGCCGAAGGAATAGATCCACACGCCGATTCGCTGCGGGCACCGCTCTGATGATTGTGCAGGATCCCTCAAGTGGGTGCGGTAAGTTGTGCCGGCCGAGCGGTTTTCGCTGCTTTTCAACCTAATGATAAGAATTCTCTTTTGGGAGAGGAAAGTATCGAAAATTTACGATTGTGAGTGCTATTTAAATAAAACGTAACCTATGAAGGTCTGGCTGGTTACGATATCAATTAAAAATAAAGGGCACGAGACAGATTGTCAAATGCTATTTTTCACGCCACCTTGTCAGATTAAGGCAGGCCCCTCCTTACGACGACAAGCGTGGGACGAAACCGATTAGTTAGTGTCCATCCATAAATGGTCTTTTTGCCCGATCTCGGCGTTATGCTCAAAAAATAATCCTCGGAATATCAACTATATGCCTGTGGTTATTTTTTTCGCATGCCTTGATTTCGAACAAAAATCCTCATTTATGGATGGACA
>JBAUWG010000480.1:0-3824 GCA_049583675.1 Desulfobacterales bacterium
CCCATTATTCCAGTATTCCACCATTCCAGCTTTCCAATTATAGGTAAAGCGAACCAACCTAAAAAAATGGGGAGGAATGCCTATCCGGCCTGTTCCGAACAGGGTGGATTGTTTACGGCAGGGTATAGGTGGCACAGGCGTTTTCCGACTCCCAGGCGGTGACCCGCGACACCCTGATATTGGCGCCTTCGATCATGGATTGAAGGGTTGTGGCAATATAGTGAGCGATGTTCTCCGAAGACGGCGGGTAGTTATCGTTGAAGTCATCGAGCTCGTTTAAAAATTTGTGGTCCAGCTTTGCTTTAATGACCGAGATCCGCTGCTTTAATTCTCCGAAATCAATCAATACACCGGCCTTATTGAGATCTTTTCCGGCGACGCAGATTTCGATTTTCCAGTTGTGACCGTGAAGGTTTTCACATTTTTTGGAAACCATTTTAAGCTGATGAGCGGCCGCAAAATGGGTGACTACTTTTAATTCATACATGATCCGCCATTCTCCTTGAGTTAGACACTAGTTTGACGCTTTGTCCAGGCCGCTTTTCAGGATATTTTTTAATTTGTTTGGGAACTTGTTTGATTCAATTCGAGCAAACTCTTTAAGGAGTGTTTCCTGCTTCTTGTTCAGATGGGTGGGTGTTTTCATCAGAACCTGGATGATTTCGTCTCCTCTTTTGCCGCTCCTTAAAGAAGGAATTCCTTCTCCGCGGAAACGAAAAAGTTCACCGGGTTGGGTGCCTTTTGGAATTTTGAGCTCTTTTTTCCCGTTCAGGGTCGGCACCGATAGGGTATCTCCCAGTGCGGCCTGCACGAAAGAGATGTTTATCTGGCAGACGATGTTCGTATTGTCACGTTCAAAGAACTCGTGAGGTTCAACATGAATGAATACATAGAGATCACCGGGCGAACCGCCATACTTGCCGGCCTCGCCTTCTCCGGAAAGCCTCAGCCTGGATCCGTTATCAACGCCGGAAGGAATTTTAACCGTCACCACTTTATTGACCTTGATCTGACCGATGCCGCGACAGCTCTTACACGGATTCGGTATGATTTGACCAGCGCCGTTACACTGATAACAAGCTGTTCTTACAGTAAAAAATCCCTGGCTTCTGGAAATTTGGCCGGTACCGCTGCACTGCCTGCAGGTATCGGGATGGGTCCCTGGTTCACATTTTGTCCCTTGACAGGAAGGACAAATCTCCAACTTTTCCAGATCGATTTTCGTTTCCGTTCCAAAAGCGGCTTCCATAAAACTGAGCGTCAGATCGTAGCGAAGGTCAGCCCCTTTTTGGGTTCTGCTTCTTGAGCGCCGACCGGTGCTGAATCCAAAAAATTCTTCAAAGATTCCGCCAAAACTCGAAAAAATATCCTCAAAACCGCTGAATCCTGAAAAACCGGTCCCTTCAAGTCCTTGGTGGCCGAACTGATCATAAATATTTCTCTTTTGGGGGTCCCGAAGAACTTCATAAGCCTCAGATGCTTCTTTGAAGTTTTCTTCAGCTTCTTTATTGTCTGGATTTCGGTCCGGGTGGTATTTCAGCGCCAGCTTTCGGTAGCTGGCTTTCAGGTCACTTTCATTGGCGTTACGCTCAACGCCTAAAATTTCGTAGTAGTCTCTTTTGGTTGTCATTTATTTACCTGGTGATCGACCGGATCCGTTTTAATTCGTGGTATAAAATATGTATAATATTGCAAATAACTTAATACAGAAACCCGGATTGTCAATGAAAAATAAAGATTAAAAATGAATAAATAGAAGGATATGCGCATAGGTGTAAATGCTGCACGACCTATCCCAGAAATGATCGCCTGAGGATGGTATCCTTTTGCCAACGTTCGTCGTCTCGATAGGGAAATTCAATGTTATAGTGAAGTCCGCGGCTTTCTTTTCGATGTCCTGCGCATTTGATAATCAATTCCGCTACCATTGCGATATTCCTAAGCTCGATAAGATCTGCAGAGACTTTGAAGCCCCAGTAATAGTCCCGTATCTCTTGTTGGATGATTTCAATGCGTCGTTTTGCCCTCTCAAGCCGTTTGTTCGACCGAACGATTCCAACATAGTTCCACATGAATCGCCGGATTTCATCCCAATTTTGAGAAACCATGATGACTTCATCACTGTCTGTTGTTCCGGCTTCATCCCACGGCGGGGGAACCGGAGTAAGGCTGAAATCCAGCGTTTCAATATCCTTGACGGCCTGTTGGGCCGCCACATGGGAGTAAACCAGCGCTTCAATCAAAGAATTACTTGCCAATCTGTTGGCCCCGTGCAATCCGGTACAGGCGGTTTCACCAATGGCGTAAAGACGATGCAGATCCGTTTTACCGTGCATATCGGTGGCAATTCCCCCGCACATATAATGTGCCGCCGGAACGACCGGGAGCGGTTCCTTGGTCATATCAAAACCAAAGTTGAGGCACTTTTTATATAAATTGGGGAAACGTTCCTTGATAAAATCGGGATTTTTATGAGAAATGTCCAGAAATACGGAATCTGTTCCGCTTTTTTTAAGTTCCGTATCGATGGCGCGGGCGACAACATCTCGGCATGCGAGATCCCTTTGCGCATCATATTTTTCCATAAACGGATTTCCCCAAGCGTCAAGCAGTATTGCGCCTTCTCCTCTTAATGCCTCTGAAATCAAAAAATTTTTAGCTTCGGGGTGGTACAGACATGTTGGATGAAACTGAACGAATTCAAGGTTGGCCACCGTCGCCCCGGCACGGTACGCCATGGCAATCCCGTCACCCGTGGCAATATCCGGATTGCTGGTATAAAGATAAACCTTTCCGGCACCGCCGGTGGCAAGCAAGGTGATCTTCGCGCAGAATGTTTTGACCCGGTTGGTTTTTCGATCCAGAACATATGCGCCGCAGCAGTAATCTTCATGGGTTGTAGTGATCAGACCTCTTTTCATGCGGGTTGAAATGGTAATGAGATCAATGGCGATGTGGTTTTCAAGAAGTTGGATTTTCGGGTTATTTTTTACATGCTCGACCAGGACGCTTTCGACTTCCTTTCCGGTCATGTCATGGGCATGGACAATCCGCTTTTGAGAATGGCCGCCCTCGCGTCCCAGATCCAAATCCGGTTCAATTCCGGATGATTGGGAGGATGACGATCCGCTGCTTTTGAGGTTGAAATGTACCCCCAGATCGATCAATTCACGAATCCTGTCGGGACCGCTTTTAACGACCATTTCAACAACATCCCGGTTGCAAAGACCGTCTCCTGAAGCCAGCGTATCTTGGATATGAAGATCAAATGAATCCAGTTTGCCAAATACCGAAGCAATGCCGCCTTGGGCTTGAAAGGTATTGCTGTCCATGGTCGCTTTTTTGGTGACCAGCGACACATCACCGAACTTTGCCGCTTTCAGGGCAAATGTAAGACCGGCGATACCGCTGCCGATAATTAAAAAATCTGTTTCAATCGCTGTCATGCCGTCACTTTCAATAGTTTTTGAACCAATAACTTCAATTGGGCATGTCTTGCTCAATTGAGGTAAAGCCTCCGGACAAGGAGAGGGTCATAAAGAATGACTTTTAAAATAAAAAGAGATGTGTTATCAATAAAAAACATCGGCAACCCGATAAAAAAGCCATACAAAAAAATATTTCGTCCCGTTGCATCACAGGATGACCGGACGTATTCGAGCGAGGGACACGGTATACCAGGGAGAAGAAGCGATGAGTAACATTTTATGATTGCTTATGATTTGCAATGCGTCAACGGTCATTCATTCGAAGGATGGTTTGAAGACCGAAAAGCTTATGAAGCGCAGAAAAAAAAAGCGTTTATTGCCTGCCCGGTTTGTAAC
>JBAUWG010000481.1:0-17902 GCA_049583675.1 Desulfobacterales bacterium
AAATTCATGAAAGCCCAATTAAGCGACAGCGCAAAGCGTGTACAGGATTTTCTTCATGACAAAGGCTTTTCCTTTGAGGTTAAAGAGCTGCCCGGCTCAACAAGGACTGCGCAGGAGGCCGCAGAGAGTATTGGATGTTCGGTCCCTCAAATTGCGAAATCGCTGGTGTTTAAAGATCAGAAAACCGATCGCCCGATTCTGGTCATCGCATCCGGCTCCAATCGGGTCGATGTCATGAAAATCCAAAAATCCACGGGTCTAAAACTGGGCCGGGCGGATGGAAACTATGTGAAAAAACGGGTCGGATATGCCATCGGCGGGGTACCGCCCGTAGGCCATGTTGAACCCCTGGAAACGATATTGGATCCGGACCTGAAAAAATATGACGTCATCTGGGCCGCGGCCGGCACTCCTTTTGCGGTGTTTATGCTTAAGCCTGGTGATCTGGAAGCGCTTACGGATGGGAAATGGGTTGATTTGTCTGAAGAAACATAACGACGCCATGAAGGAGGCTTCGGCGACATCCATATTTAATGGATGGTCCGGATATTCCCCATAGGATTGCGATGCTTTTATATGGTGTGCCGGAAAACGGCAACCGCTGCACAGTGTGCCAAACAAAAGGAGGAAAGAAATGGAGGAAGATCATAACCCAAAAAATGCTGCTGCTTTTATTACATCCAAAGACACGCTGGATGGCGTTTACCCGGGACTCATATTGGGAATAAACGCAAGGCGCCTGGGTATGGAGTCCGCAGTGTTTTATACCTTTATGGGAATAAACGTTATCCGGAAAGGCTGGATAGAAAAAGCCAAATTTCAGCCTCCGGGATTCATGGGCGCTATTCCCGGAATGTCATCCGTTGCCACATGGATGATGAAGGAAAAAATGGAAAAGGCGAATATTCCGGCGCTTTCCGACCTGCAGGAGATCGCTCAGGTCGAGGGTGTAAAGTTTATCGCCTGTAAAATGACGGTAGATATGATGCGGCTGTCGGAAAAAGACTTCATCGACGGCGTTGTCATTCAAACAGCCGAAGACTTTTTGAAATATGCCAAAGATTGCAAAATTTTACTATATACTTGAGAGGCCGGGGTGTTTTTCTAAACAGCCGCTCCATTCCGCTCTTTTAAAGGATTTAGAAGTAAAATTCTCCGAAGACTCATACCGCCAAAGAGGCAAGGTTATGATTTTCAAAAATCCGCAAGCGCTCAGAAAACGTATCGCCGAGGTGACCGGGCGGGAAGCACCGGACAAGATCGATATTTTTGAGGACACGTCGGCATTCATGTCCATCAACGTCGGCGACGTTGTGCGGCTGGCCGGCAGCGATTACCTGATAACCGGCCATGCACGGGAAGGCCGGTTCGGAATAGACGAACAACCCAAGTTCTGGGTCAAGAAAGCCGTTGATCTTGGTACCGGTCAGCGGAAGATTATCAAAATGGTTTTTCGCGAAACCTTCAGCAGCAAAATCGGTGAGGTCGTATTTCGCTGTCTGCGAAGCCCGGAAAAGGAATCCGAGATCCTGCAAAAGATACATGAACACCCGAATTTCATGCATGGCGAATCGGCTCGGGATGCCGCCGGAAACCTGGTAAGGGTCATTGATTTTATATCAGGCCCGTCGCTCTATGATTACCTGCGCCGGCAAAACGTATCTCATGAGGCATACTACCGGCAGAATCTTTCAACGATTATGCAACTGTTGATCGCGTGCATCGAAGGGATTGCACATTTGCACAAACAGGGTTTGCATCACGGTGATATCCGGGCCGACCACATTATCATCAACAGCCAAACAGGTGCTTATGTGTGGATTGACTTTGATTTCGAGGTCGGCAGTTTAAATTATGATGTGTTTGGTTTAGGAAACGTCCTTCTACAGGCGGTGGGAAAAGGAAGACATTCTTTATATGACATTCGTCTTCGGCCCTCGGATTATCCGGACTTTAAAAATACATTAATCTCCAATGACATGTCGTTGATGTTCCGGCACAGGATCGCCAACCTGCGTAAACTGTATCCGTATATTTCGGAAGCCCTCAACGAGATTTTAATGCGATTCTCTGTCGGCGCCGCCGATCCCTATGAAAATGTTGACAGCCTTCTGGAAGATCTTCATTTTTTGTTTCCTTTCGATAGATGCAACACATCCCGTGCGCTTTAGCGTGAAAGAAAGGAGGACGGAAAATCAGAAGGTGAGAAGAAGAAGGACCAGAGGTTGGAAGCCGGAGGTCCGAGGTCAGAAAGCGGAAGCCGGGGGGATGAATGATGAAAAAACGGAAGGTGATCGTCAACGACCTGATGCAGAAAAACTATACTTATTGTCTTACACAGCCTGTGGGAAAGAACTTCCATGCAGGATTTTTCCCTGAAGTAACGCCGAAGCAAATGCTGGAGATGGGGGTCTTTGGCGGCAAATATATGACCGATTGCAGAAATGAGTTCCCCAAAGACTGGTATAGGCACGCCAAGCTGTGTCATGAGCGCCATTCTCCGGAGTTGAATAACTTTGGCATCAATGCTTCCCAACCGTTATCCGTCTGGCGGGAAAAAGGCTGGATTTATCATGAAGATCCCAGAGGGTGGTTTCAATGGTATTGCCGGTACTTCATGGGAAGAAGATGCCCGGATGATGAACGCCAGGTCAAACGATGGAAAGCGATGATACGGCATGTCGCCCAAATCCGAAAGCACTGCCAAAAGAAAGACCTGAATTGCCGGCCCAAGCAGCGGCAGGCGTTGCTGAATTGGGCTTATGACAGCAGAAAAATTTAGAAGCCACCTGAAGAAGTCTTTTCGTCCGATCCACCGGAGGCGGACAAGTATCGGCGTTAAGCCCTCGTCTCAAGTCTTCGACATACTTGAGGTGGCGGTAAGGTCTATAATCCGAAAATTCTCCCTTAAACTTCCAACAAGGCGAATCGCCTCTGGGGATGGCGACGCCTGATCCTCCGGAGCGGGATTTTTATGTCGGCAAATCCTCCATCAAGAGTTCGTGGGTGATGTCGATGCAGCCGATCACGCTCTGGGCGGCAGGGCATGCTGTGATGTAATTTTCCAGCGCTTCCGAAGCCTCTTGTCTCTTTTCCCTGGGAAGTTTAAGGTGATACTCAACATTGATGTGCCTTATTTTCAAGACACCGTCGACATTTTCGATATCCCCGGTTACGATTGCCTGGTATTGATCTTTAAATGTTTTGATCTTTTTTCCGGCCAGCACCGCGGCCAGTGTACCCATCATTCAGCCGCCGACGGCGCCGACGATGTGGTCCAATGTCGCCGCATGTTCCTTTTCAGGCTCGATTTTGTAGAAATTTTTGATGCCGCCGTGGATGCCGTAATATACGGGTTCGTTAAAACCTTCGATCTGGGCTTTCCGGGTCGGTCCGTGCTCTCTGGTAATGGTAATGCGCGACGTGTGAACGATTTCTCCCATTATATCCTCCTTTTGGTTTGTATTCTCTGAACCTCATAATAATTTGGGGTGTAAGGGAAGGGAGTTTTTTCATATGCTTAGTGATTCGAATTGTGATACACTTAATTTAATGTTTCTTTGTAACATGTCAACCGGTATCGATCATCAAGAGGTACAAATTGCCTGAGACAATTTTTAACACCCTGAAGATCCATTGGGAAAGTTACGGCGAGAAAGCGCCGCTGCTGCTGATCAGCGGGGTCGGCGGCGGTACGTGGACCTGGCAAGAGAGTATCGAAGCATGGTCTCCTTATTTTCGGGTGATCGTTTTTGACAATATCGGCGCCGGACGCTCCAGCATGCCGGACCGTCCTTACACGATGGCGGAAATGGCGGATCATGCCGCGGCGGTTCTGGATGCCGCCGGGGTGAAACACGCCGGGGTCGTGGGTCTTTCCATGGGCGGCATGATCGCCCAGGAATTGACCTTGAGACATCCGGACCGGGTTCGACGTCTGGTTCTTGGAAGCACCCATTGCGGCATCAGCCGGCGGATACCGCCGGATCCGGATATCATCAAACAATTTGCCGATAACCACGGGCTTTCACCGGAAGAGATCTTCGACAAAAATCTGTTGCTGCTGGTCACGCCCCGGTTTTTGAAAAAAGGATCCGCTGCTCTGAAACGGTATAAGGAACGGGAGTTGAGGGCGCCGCTTCAGCCGGATTATGCCCTCAATCGACAGCTTGGCGCCATTGCCGGCTTTGATGCCTGCGGGCGCATCCATAAAATACACGTCCCCACATTGATCCTCACGGCAGAAAAAGATAAATTGGTGCCGCCCGGAAACGGACGCTTGCTTTCGAGCCAAATACCCGGTGCCGTAGAAAAATCTTTTGCCGGTGCCGGCCATCTCATCCATCTGGAGTGTGCCGAGGAATTTCATCAGATGGTGATGCAATTCTTTCATGATGCCGGTGGTGTGGTGGGCAGCCGATAACATTATCATTCCAATCTTCCAATTGGGATGATGTCCCAAGTTCAGCTTTATGTAGTGAACCGCTATGGAACCAGGACCCAAATATATCATTTATTTGGTTGCATTCTGCCGGAACTCATTATAATAATTATAAAATAATGTCAAAACTTTCCGGCGATTTTTTAGAAAAACACCCCAAGGACTCCATCGTATGCGCCCTTTAAATTTCAGAGGATAGGAGACATAAAAATGGCCCAAAAGAAAGCTGCCGTGAAAAAGAAGCCCGCAAAAAAGGACAAAGCCGTTGCCGGAGCCGGCAAAACCAAGGCCAAGTCCAAACAAACCAACGATTTTCCCATCGTCGGACTGGGTGCATCCGCCGGCGGGCTGGAAGCCCTTGAATCCTTATTTTCGCACATGCCGCCTGACAGCGGTATGGGATTTGTCATCATCCAGCATTTAAGTCCCAGGCACAAAAGCATCATGAGCAGTCTGTTGTCAAAAGATACCCAAATGAAAGTCTCGGAAATCAAAGACGGTATGAAAGTCAAGCCCAACCATGTGTATCTCAATCCTTCGGGTAAGGATGTGATCATCATAAGTCGCACGTTCCAGCTCATGGATCCGGTAAGAACCGGCGGCATCAATCTGCCCATTGACAGCTTTTTCAGGTCCCTGGCTGAAGAAATGGGTGAAAAAGCCATCTGCGTGATCCTGTCGGGTACCGCCACCGACGGCACCCTGGGGTTAAAAGCAATCAAGGAGAAAGGCGGGCTTGTCATGGTTCAAGACCCGAGTTCCGCCAAATACGACGGCATGCCCAGAAGCGCCATTGCCACCGGGATGGTCGATTTAATTCTACCGGTGGAAAAGATTTCAGAGGAACTGGCAAGGTATGTCAAGGCGCCCTATATCGGTCCTTCCGAAAAAGTCATCGTCAAGGATGACCGGATGGCAAATAATATCCAGAAAATATTTTCCCTGATTCGATCCGCCACCGGGCACGATCTGTCCCATTACAAACAAACCACCATTCACCGCCGGATCGAGCGGCGCATGGCCATCCACCAGCTCTATACCCTGTCGGAGTACATCAAATATCTTCAGCAAACGCCGTCCGAAGTGGATATGCTTTTCAGGGACATGCTCATCGGAGTGACCAATTTTTTCAGAGATCCCGAAGCCTTTAAGGTTTTAAAAGAACAAGTTCTCCCGGAATTGCTAAAAAACAAAAATGCTGATGCGTTGATCCGTATCTGGACCGTAGGGTGCTCCACCGGTGAGGAGGCCTATTCCATAGCGATTTTATTTTCCGAAGCCATGAATAGGGCCAAAAAGCATTTTAATATTCAGATTTTTGCCAGTGACATCGACGCACAGGCCATCGATCATGCCCGTTCGGGAACTTATCCGGACAGCATCGCCGCAGACGTCTCCCCGGAAAGATTGAAGCGATACTTTGTAAAAGAAGACAATAGCTTTAAGATCAGGCAACAGATCCGGGACATGGTGGTCTTTGCCGTCCAGAATGTGATTAAAGACCCGCCTTTTTCCAAAATCGACCTCATGAGCTGCCGTAATTTGCTCATTTATATGGATGGCGAGCTTCAAAAAAAAATCTTGCCGTTATGTCATTACGCATTAAACCAAGATGGAATCCTATTTTTAGGTACATCCGAGAGCATCGGGGAGTTTACCGACTTCTTCCATTCCGTTGACAAAAAATGGAAAATTTTTCGACGCAAAGAGATTTTTTCCGAAAGGACCGTGGATTATCCGGACATGCTCTTTTACCGCGGTCCCAAACCGGAGAGCAATGATGAAAAAAAGGTGCCGATGGAGAGAGATATCCAGCAGGTCGCGAATAAAGTCATCCTTGAAAACTTTGCGCTGCCCGGGGTCGTGGTGAACGAAAAATATGAAATTATTCATTTTATGGGTAAAACCGACAAGTTCTTAGAGGCCCCGGTCGGGAAAGCCAGTTTTAATATTTTATCCATGGCGCGGCAAGGTTTGCGCACCAAATTGAGCACGGCCCTTCATAACGCTGTCAATCAAAAGCGACCCGCCGTAATTAATTCCCTGCGGATAAACCATAATGGAGAGTTCCGAACGGTCAATCTGACCGTCAGGCCGCTCTTTGAACTCGCCGATTCCCCGGGCTTTCTGCTGGTCATGTTTGATGATAAGACGCTTCCTGAAAAGTCCGGAAAGCATAGAGAGGAAAAGGCGGCGGAAGATGCGTCCGACCCTGTCGTTGTCAGTCTGGAGCGGGAACTGGAATCCACCAGGGAACACCTTCAAACCACCATTGAAGAATTGGAAACATCCAACGAAGAACTCAAATCGACCAATGAAGAGCTGCAGTCGGTGAACGAGGAACTGCAAAGCGCCAATGAAGAGTTGGAAACCTCCAAAGAGGAACTGCAATCCACCAACGAAGAGCTGGTGACCGTCAACACGGAGCTTCAAAACAAGGTGGATGACTTGTCTCAGGCAAACAATGACATCAACAACCTCCTTGCCGGCACCCAAATCGGGACCCTATTTTTAGACACCGAGCTTAAAATTCAACGTTTTACGCCGGCCGCAACCGATATATTCAATCTGATCCAGTCAGACCTGGGCCGGCCCATCAGCGACATTACCTCAAAAATCAGATACGATCATCTTAAAAAGGATTCACAGGATGTGCTTGACTCATTGACGGTTAAAGAAGCCGAAGTGCAGGACGCAGACAACAACTGGTACGCCATGCGGATATCGCCGTATCGTACCACAGAAAATATGATTGACGGGGTGGTCCTTACCTTTGTGGATATCACGAAAATAAAGCGGGCGGAAATGGCGCTGCGAGAAAGCGAGATGAGGTGCCGGCGTCTGGCCGCGGTGGTCAAGGACTCCAATGACGCCGTGACCGTTCATGATTTTGACGGCAATATCACCGAGTGGAATAAAGGCGCCGAAAAAATGTATGGCTACAGCGAGGACGAAGCTTTGAAAATGAATGTCTGCGATATCGTTCCCCAAGACCAACGAAAAGCAGCATTGGCTTTTATTAAAAAATTACGGGAAGACAACGTGGAATCGTTTGAAACACAGAGGATCACCAAAGACGGCAAACGATTGGATGTATGGTTGACGGTGACCCGGCTGGCCGGCGACGATGGCAAACCAGTAGCCATTGCCACAACGGAACGCGATATTACCGGACGAAAATAGGTATGGAAAACAAAACGTCACTTAGAAAACGGGCGGAAGCATTTTTGGATAAGCATCCCGAGGCTGTTCAGCAAATAACCCGGGGCGATGTCCAACAACTGGTCGAAGACCTGCATATTCATCAGATCGAGCTTGAAATGCAAAACGATGAGCTTCGAAAGACCCAAAGGAAACTGGAAGCGTCTCGAGACAGATTTTCGGATTTATACGACTTTGCACCGGTCGGATACATGACCGCTTCGGATAAGGGATTTATTTTGGAGGCAAACCTCACCATGGCCGCCATGCTGGGGGTGGAAAGAATCTATTTGATCGGAAAGCCCTTGAGCCGGTTCATTATAAGGGATGACCAGGACCGTTATTACCTTTTTCGAAAAAATCTTCTGGGGACCGAGACCCATCGAACCCTTGAATTGAAACTGATCAGAAAAGACGGCACTTGGTTTTATGCCCGACTGGAAGGCATTGCCGTGGAAGATCCCGAAGAAAACACCCCATTGATTCGGATTGCCGTTACCGATATCACCGAGCGCAAGCAGGCGGAAGAGGCGCTGAAAAAAGCTCACGACGAACTGGACCGGAAAGTTAAAGCGCGAACCGCCGAATTGACGAGAGCCAATACAAAACTGAAACGGGAAATCGAAGAGCGCAAACTGGCAGTGCAAACCCTCGAACATGCCCTTGTCGAGATCAAAGAGTTAAAAAACCGTCTGGAAGCTGAAAAGACGTATCTTCAAGAAGAAATCAAATCTCAATACAACTATGAGAATATTATCGGCAACAGCGACGAACTCAGATACACACTTTACAAGGTTGAGCAGATTGCGCCCACAAACACCGCAGTGATCATCCTCGGCGAGACCGGAACCGGCAAAGAGCTGATCGCACGGGCCATTCATGGAACAGGTCCCCGCAAAAACCGGGCGTTTGTAAAAGTCAATTGCGCGGCGTTGCCGTCGAACCTCATCGAAAGCGAACTCTTCGGCCATGAAAAAGGCGCTTTCAGCGGGGCAGTTGCCCAACGGCTGGGGCGTTTTGAGGTGGCGGACGGTGCGACTTTATTTTTAGATGAGATCGGAGAACTGCCGCTGGAATTGCAGACCAAGCTGCTAAGGGTGATCCAAGATAGTGAGTTCGAACGGCTGGGCAGCTCTCAAACCATTAAAGTCGATGTTCGGGTTATCGCCGCCACCAACCGGAACCTGGAAGAGGACGTCCGCAGCGGCCGGTTCCGCCAAGATCTCTGGTACCGGCTGAACGTTTTTCCGATTACCGTGCCGCCCCTTCGAAGCCGCATGGAAGACCTTCCGGTGCTGGTGAAATTTTTTGTGAACAAGGTTTCAAAAAAACTGGGAAAGTCCATTGATCATATCCCCAAAAGCGTGATGAATACTTTGGGAAATTACCACTGGCCCGGCAATGTCAGAGAACTTGAAAATGTTATCGAGCGGGCGGTGATCAATGCTTCGGGAAACAAACTGCGTCTCATGGATACCCTGGAAAAAGCGCAAAAGGTTTTAGCAGCCGCCCCGAAAACACTGGAAAAGGTGGAACGCGACTACATTATTCGGATACTCGATGAAACCCGCTGGAAAGTGGCCGGGAAAAACGGGGCCGCAGAAATCCTTGGACTCAATCCCAGCACGTTGCGCGCCCGCATGCGAAAACTCGGCATCCGCAAGCCCTAGCGGGTCCATTTAAATGCCCCCCCCTTAAAAGCGCCGGGCCTGCATCAAAAATGCCCAAAATGCGTCATATATGGCATTATGTCATATGTGACGCATTTTTTGTGTCGATTCATCCCATCTTCCATAACGCCATTTAGACTGCTATTCTATTAAAAACAACGAGTTAAATAAATAAGGTTTGGGTCTGATCACTCTGGCACAAAACTTGATTATAAGGGATTGACTATACAGAATTATAGAATAGAAAAACGATATAATTGGATGCAACCTTTTGGGAAAGGTGGATGATTATTGCCATGGTCATCGTCAAAATAATAATGAATGCGCTTTCAGAAAAGCGAAAAGAGGTTTTACAGACACTTTTATCAATGACCGAAGTCATCCGGCAGGAAAAAGGATGCCGGTGCCATCAGGTTTTTCAATGCATCGAGGACGAGAATGTTTTCTGCTTGGTTGCGGAATGGGAAACCCGTGAAGATCTGGAGCATCATATGAGATCCGACACATTCGGCGTGCTAATGGGAACGAAGATTCTGTTGAATGAACATCAGGATATTCAGATTCACACGGTTTTACATACAGAAGGGAAAGGGATCGTGAATGCCGTAAGAGGCAAAAGCATGTGATCCTGTTTTATCGTTATGCAAGGAAAGACTGCAACGGGTCCAGAGGGATTTTCTTCTTGATATGAACCTCTTAATGGCTCTTTAAATTCAGAGACAAAGGAGGAATATGATCGATTCTCCGTGTAAAGATTGCCCGAGGAAAAATCTGCCGAAGGATAAATGCGTCAAAAAGTGTCGATTACTGATGGCCATACAGGAGATGGATTCGTCTTTTGAAAAAATAAATGAGGGTTGCGGAATAGACTATACCGAAGAATATGGCTTCAATATTCCGGAATCACTCATGTTAAGCGCTGATTGATTTATCCGTTGCAACCGGTTTTTAAGGGTAGGCAAATGAACGAAATGGTGAAAATGGAGCAGGACAAAAGGGCATCCGATTCTCTGGAAGCGCTCAACGACAAGGTCATACCTGTTTTGTGCCGGCAACTCGGCAATAAAGGACTGATGCCCATTGAAATCAAAGGACTTACCCGGGATATCTTAAACATCTTCGGTCAAGGCGGCTTATATAACGCGGGCATTTTGAACCGGAAGCTGGAACGTTTGGGATGGCAAGAAGATATCCTGGATAACGCTACTTTTGAGCTGATACTTTACTACCTTGAATGTGAAGGAACCTATACGGTCGAAAGTTATGTCGAACAAAATCGGGAATACTATGAAGGCCACCACTGATGGAAGATTTATTTAGTACGATATTTGAAGCATTCCCCGAAAAATCGAGCATTGTCTTTACCGGGAGGTGTTCTGACTGCGGAGGCGCCGTCACCATCGAGATCTTTCCCACATCAGGCGGTTTCGGATTGCTGGGCGGTGCTCTGGTGGAAGGTTCAACGGAGAATTATGCTGCTAAATGCCTGCATTGTTACAAAGTCAACGCTGAGATGATTAAACAATATAAAGCAAATCCCAGCGTTTCTGCAACATTGGATAAAAAAGACCTTTTGAGTGCCATATTGGCGAATCATATATGGATGCGGAAAAAAGCATGAAAAATATCATTTCAGAACCTTTCGGCAATCTCTTTGTACCTGAAGCAACTTTTAATATGATCATTCACCATACCGGTGGCTTGCATGTGCGCATAAACTATTGTCGACCCCACAAACTTAAATCCTCTTTTTTTTAAGTCTTTGCTGATAAGATCGGACAGTTCCGTTCTCGCGGGAATCTCATTCAAGGATTCGAATCCATTGTGGATCGGCTTGTCGCCGGTAAATTGCCATATGTATTTATTGAAGGTCCCGAATTCTTTTCTGACGTCAATATAAGCCTTTGCATTTTTGATCGCACTCTCAATCTTTAACCTGTTGCGGATAATTCCGCTGTCATTTAACAGGGAATTTGTCTTTTGCCGATCATAGGCTGCAATTTTGTTGAAATCAAAATTATCAAAAGCCTTCCTGAAATTTTCTCTTTTTCTCAAAATCGTCAACCAGCTCAGCCCCGCCTGAAAACCTTCAAGGATAAGAAATTCAAAGAGTTTTCTGTCGTTATGCAACGGAACGCCCCATTCTTTATCGTGATATTTTATCAGAAGGGAATCCCCTTTAGGCCAGGAACAGGTTTGTTTATCGTTTTTCATTGGATAAGATCCCGTTGGTTCATGTTCAGTGTGAAACGGGGAAACACACACTGCAAATACGACCATCAAAAGTTGCTTGATCAATTTTTCCTATCATGCAAAAAAGACAGATTCAATGTGAAATCATCACACAGGGATATTTTTAAATGCCGTTTCTTTCTGCGTCAAATTACAGGCCTGGATTATTATTCAAAAACGCGCATATTCAGACCATCTATCCGCCGATTTTTAGAAAGGTCAAAAACATCCGTTATGAGAGGGAACGGATATTTACCCCGGATCATGATTTCATTGACCTGGACTGGTCCCGGGTCGGGGGTGACAAAGTAGTCATTGTATTACATGGCCTGGAAGGCCATTCTCGGCGTTCCTATATGCTCGGAATGATAAGCGCATTCAACATGAGAAGATGGGATGCCGTTGCCTTGAATTTCCGCGGATGCAGTGGTCAACCCAATCGGCGCCTTAGATCCTATCACTGCGGTGCAACGGATGATCTTCATACTGTTCTACGTCACGTAATGAATCGTAGGCGTTATACATGTATTTCACTGGTCGGTTTCAGTGTGGGTGGCAATTTGGCCCTGATGTATCTGGGGGAGAAAAAATACCCTGTATCCCCCCTGATTAAAAGCGCTGCGGCGGTTTCAGTGCCTTGTGATCTGGAATCCTGTGCCAATAAACTTGCACAGCGGTCCAATATCCTTTATATGAAACGGTTTCTAATGATGTTTCATGACAAGATACGGATGAAGATGCGCATGATGCCCAATGAAATCGATGATGCAAACTATCATTTGATCCGAACATTCAAAGATTTTGACGATCGATATACGGCGCCCATTCATGGATTTTCAAATGCAAAAGATTACTGGAACAAGTGCAGCTGCAAGCAATTTCTTCCTGGGATCGATATTCCGGTGCTGTTGATCAGTGCTCGGGATGATCCCTTTTTAGGCAAAGAATGTTATCCCGTTGACGAGGCAAAAGGCAGCCGCCTTTTTTATTTTGAAATGCCGGATCATGGGGGACATGTGGGTTTCATCGATTTTAAACCAAGCGGTGAATATTGGCATGAAAAGCGGATTGCGGCGTTTGTTACTAAAAAGGCTTGATTTGCTTTCGCCATGATGAGAAACTCGGAGGATCGAACAATGAGAAATAAAAACACGATAATTTCCTGCTTGTTATTTTTCATCGGCATTATTTTTTTAACCCTGCCTTATGCAAAAGCAGAAGGAGGCACCATGAAATTGATAAGTCCCGCCTTTGATGAAGGCGGAATGATTCCTGAAAAATACACCTGCGACGGAGCCGATCTGTCTCCGCCATTAAAATGGGACTCGCTTCCTGAAGGCACGAAGAGCCTTGCGCTTATCTGTGACGACCCGGATGCACCAATGGGCACATGGGTGCACTGGGTCTATTATGATATTCCGGTATCGACCCCGGGTGTTCCTGAAAATGTTGGTGGTGATGATCACCCGGGAATCGGCGGGACACAGGGGATCAATGATTTTCGACGGATCGGTTACGGCGGTCCCTGCCCTCCGGGCGGAACCCATCGATATTATTTCAAATTATATGCAATTGACACCCTGCTGAACCTGTCTCCCGGCGCTACAAAAAAGCAGCTTGTCAACGCAATGGAACATCATATTGTCGGCCGGGTGCAGTTAATGGGTAAGTATCGCCGGTAATTGAATTGCACGGCGAGCATCATCCCTGCAGCCGGTTTTAAATGAAAAGTTGTCAAAATATTGACGAAAATCGATGTTGCTTTCAGTCTCAAAGTCGCTTTTACAGGCAAAATTTGGCCAACCGATTAAAAATATAGAACAATTTTTGTTGAGGCGTGTTTCAATAAACCCATGGCATGAATCGTGCACTCACACGCACCGATGTCTGTTTGCCCGACAGCATGATATCGGTTAGACAATAGGGAGAATCATGATATTTAGAAGCATGATGATGAGAAGAATTTTTTGTATTGTTGCAGCGGTGCTGCTCATCAGCCAAGTTGCTTGGTCAGATGAAAAAACTGCAGCCAAAGAATTGCTGGTATCTAAAATTGAAGCAGCACTTTCCGTGTTGCAAAGAAAAGATCTCGTTCAACAGGAGAAAAATAAACAGGTAACCGCTATCGTTGAGCCGATTTTCGACTTCCATCTCATGGCAAAACTCGCGTTGGGAAGAAAATACTGGCCGGGTCTTTCGGAAAAAAACAGGAAGAAATTTATCGATCTTTTTGTTGAGCG
The DNA here is from genome assembly GCA_049583675.1 of Desulfobacterales bacterium. Lineage (GTDB taxonomy): Bacteria > Desulfobacterota > Desulfobacteria > Desulfobacterales > UBA11574 > UBA11574. Next base: position 13,785 of record JBAUWG010000481.1, read on the forward strand.
GTTAAAGGCGACATACATTGACAAATTATCCCATTATACGAATGAAAAAGTGGTGTATGAATCGCCTGTCCAAAATGGAATGAAAATTCAAATACCGACCAAAATAATTTCTAAAAACAAGAATTACAGCATGTTATACAAGCTTTACAAGTCCTCAAACGGCTTTAAAATTTATGACATAGAGATCGAAGGTGTCAGCCTTATTTCAACATACCGGTCTCAGTTTTACGACATACTCAGCAAAGGCACCATTGACGACCTTCTTTTGAAACTCGAAAAACCTGAAAGTACATAATCGCCTTTAAACAGAAGTTATTCGAATGCGTCTGTTTCAATACTTTTTATGAATACATCGTCTTCGTTGTTTGCACAGTTTTTCGACAAGTTTATTTTGACATGGCCCAAAAGTGTGATTGTCTGCCTGGTCGTGCTGGTTTCCTTTTTAGGGTACGAAGCAAAAAACTTTAGACTCGATGCATCGGCGGAAACCCTGTTGCTCGAGAATGACAAGGCCCTTCAGTATTCACGGCTCATTGATTCCCGATACGGACTTGAGGATTATCTGGTCGTCACCTATTCTCCTAAAAAAGGGGATCTCTTCGACGATGCCTCCCTTAGAAATCTCTCTCGTCTAAACGATGATTTAGAGAAAATGAAACATGTTTCGAAGGTTTTTTCGATACTGGATGCTCCGCTGCTTGAAAGTCCGCCGGTTCCGATCAAAGAATTGACCGGCAACTTACCCACTCTTAAATCCCCAAAAGTCGACAAAAGGTTGGCGAAGATCGAATTTGAAAAAAGCCCGCTGTATCGAAATCTTCTGGTAAGCCCGGATCTAAAGACCACCGCACTGCTCATCTACTTTCCCATTGATAACGTATACCGGAATCTGCTTGAGACTCGCGAGCGTCTCAGACGGGAAAAAGCCGCAGGGACGCTGACGCCCAAGGAAACACTTGAACTCAAAACGGTTGTTGCGGAATTCAGAAATCATCGGGACCTGATGAAGAAGATCCGTCATCAAGACATTGTTTCAATCCACAGTATTATGGACCATTACCGCGGTGACGCCAAACTCTTTCTCGGAGGCGTCAGTATGATTGCGGACGATTTGATCGGATTTATCAGAAACGATCTAAAAGTATTCGGTTTGGGTGTATTGTTTTTCATGGTCCTTACCTTGGGCATCATCTTCAGAAGAATGCGCTGGATATTATTGCCGATAATCTGCTGCGCCTTTTCAGTGGTTTCCATGATGGGACTGTTGGGACTGTTCGACTGGGAAGTCACTGTTATATCGTCTAATTTTATTTCATTGCAGCTTATCATTACCATGGCAATTACCCTTCATCTGATTGTCCGTTACCGCGAGCTTTGCATTAAAAACCCCGAGGCCTCTCAGCGAGACCTGGTTTTAGATACGGTCAGCTTAATGGGAAAACCCTGCTTGTATGCCGATTTGACGACGATTGCCGGATTTAGTTCGTTGCTGCTTTGCAATATTCTTCCGGTGATTACATTTGGATGGATGATGAGCGCCGGCATTTTCGTATCCCTGGTCATGACTTTTCTTCTTTTCCCTAGCATATTGGTACTGATGAGCAAAGAAACGCCGCCGATGGAAAGAAAACCACACTTTTCATTGACGCCTTTTTTGGGTAGGTTTACCGAAGCGCATGGCGTATTAATATTGGTCATCAGCGGCATCGCTCTTGTTTTGAGCGTTGTCGGCATAGCAAGACTAACGGTAGAAAACAGTTTTATCGATTATTTTAAACATAGCACCGAGATTTATCAGGGAATGAAAACCATTGATCAAAACCTGGGCGGCACCACTCCTTTGGATGTAATTGTTGATTTTAAAACACCCGAAGCAGCAAAACCAATCCCAGCCCCGGAACCGGCTAAAAACAAGATTAATGAGTTCGATGAATTCAGTGAATTCGATAAAGCCCAAACAGAGAAAAAGTACTGGTTTACGTCGGAGAAGATGAACCTTGTTATGAAAATTCATAATTATCTTAACCAGTTGTCTCAAACCGGTAAAATCCTTTCGCTGGGGACGCTTTTGAAAATTACAGAACAACTCAATCACAATAAGCCCCTTGATAATTTCGAACTGGCATTGCTTTACAGAGAACTTCCCGAGCGGTTCAAGAGCATGGTTTTATCGCCATATGTATCCCTCGACCACAATGAGGTTCGCTTCTCGATTCGGGTGAAGGATTCTGAAAAAACATTAAAGCGAAATGAACTGCTGGAAAAAATCCATAAAGATTTGGCGAGCCAGTTCGGCTTGAGTGAGAACCAGGTCCATTTAACCGGTATGATGGTATTATACAACAACATGCTGCAAAGCCTTTTCAGGTCACAAATTCAAACCTTGGGTGTTGTGATTATAGCCCTGATGATCATGTTTATGATATTGTTCAGATCGTTGAAAATCGCGATGATTGCCATTTTCCCCAATCTGCTTTCCATCGGCGTGGTCCTCGGTGTCATGGGCTGGTTGAATATTCCCCTTGATATGATGACCATTACCATTGCCTCCATCAGTGTCGGCATTGCCGTGGATGATACCATTCATTATATCCACCGCTTCGGCAATGAATTTCGATTGGATCGGGATTATATCAAAACACTGCACCGGTGCCATGGAAGCATCGGCCACGCCATGTTTTATACGTCGATAACCATTATCATCGGTTTTTCAATCCTGGTGCTGTCCAATTTCATACCCAGCATCTATTTCGGTCTGCTCACGGGATTGGCAATGGTGATTGCCTTGATAGCAGCGCTGACGCTGCTGCCTGAATTGTTGGTCGTTTTTAAACCGTTTGGTCCCGAAGAGAAGAACGCTCCGATGAATGATTAGTGACATAATGAAAAAACTGTTTATTTATCTGCCGCCGACACTTTTTCTTTTAATGCTGTTCTTTGCCGGATGCGCCCATAAGCCCGTGGGTTCTTTGAAAGAGACGCCTCATGATGCTGCGACGGATCCATCGACGAAGACGACACCCGACAAAAAAGACGCCCTCGTTTCCACTCCGGGTGCGGCAGGTAACAAACAAGATGAATTTTTTGAAGAGGAATTTGAGACGCGCCATGTGCAGGTGGCGGATCCTTTATATATATGGAACAAGGGGATGTACCATTTCAATGACAAGCTTTATTTTTGGTTGCTAAAACCACTGGCTAAAGGGTATCGGGCGATTACGCCGGATATCGTCAGAGAAGGCGTGAGAAATTTTTTTCATAACCTGATGACGCCGATTCGGTTGGTCAACTGCCTGCTTCAAGGAAAAGGAAATGAAGCCGGATCCGAGCTTACCAAATTTTTTGTCAACACCATTCTCGGGGGCCTTGGATTCGGAAATTTTGCCAGCCGATATCCTGAGCTTGCTGTTCCCGATGAGGAAGATCTTGGACAGACATTTGCCAAATACGGCATCGGCAACGGGTTTTACATTGTATGGCCGATTTTAGGACCCTCCACGCTGCGCGATTCGATCGGGATGTTCGGGGATGGATTTTTATACCCGGTCAATTATGTCACACCGGTGGAAGCGGAACTGGGCACCAGGGCGCTTGACACCGTCAATCAAACGTCTTTTCATATCGGTGAATATGAGGCACTGAAAGAAGCGTCCGTAGATCCCTACGTGGCCATACGAAATTCTTATCTGCAGTACAGGGAACAGAAGATCAAGCAATAGAGAGCAATAGGGGTAAAATCCGTTAAGGAGAAGAATTAGGATGGCAGACGTGACTGTAGATCGACGGTTTTTTATAAAAGTATTTGCACAAACCGCTTTATGCAGTGTATTCCCTGTATCGGCTCTCGCGGCCATAGACCGACTGGCAGCGCCAAAACGCACCCTCTTAATGTATAATATTCACACCGATCAAAGGCTCGATGCGCGTTATTACACGCGAGGCCGATATCAGTCTGACGCATTGAAGAAAATTAACTATATTCTCAGAGATTATCGTACCGGAGAAGTTAAACCCATTCGTAAAGACCTGCTGAATCTGCTGTATTCCATTTCCAGGACGATGGACCGGCCGCCTCAGTTCGATATTATTTCCGGATACCGTTCTCCTGAAACTAACGC
>JBAUWG010000482.1:0-9639 GCA_049583675.1 Desulfobacterales bacterium
CATGCGGCGGTCATCCATCGATTGCTTGGAAAAACCGCTATTCGTCATTTTTAAGCGACCCCTGGCCTGTTGCTCCAAGGACACTGAGCCATAATTTCCCTTTGGAGTCAATTTTTTTTCGCTTTCCCGCCGATGCGCTCATGGGTATGTGCACAAAATGGTTATTCCAGCGGCCGATCAATAATTTTGTCTTTCCCGCCATACCTGCATGGACTGCATCGCGGCCCAAAAAGCTGCAAAAAACATTATCATTGGCATTTGCAGGAAGACTTCTTATCATGTAGCTGGGATCGATATATTTTAAAGATATATCGACCCCTTTGCCGTGAAAATATGACTGTATGGTATGTTTAAGAAACTGGCCGATGTCCTTGAGCCTGATATTTCCGGATTCATCTTTTTCGGTGGTCTCCTCTTCAAAAAACTTCTGACCGGCCCCTTCAGCCACAACGACCACAGCATGCCCTCTGAGATTCAAGCGGTTTTCAAGGGCGGTAAAAAATCCGCCCGGTCCCTCAAGATCAAAATCCACTTCAGGGATCAGTACAAAATTGACGTCCTGTTGCGCCAGGGTGGCGGTTGCTGCGATAAAGCCTGAATGCCTTCCCATCAGTTTGATAAGGCCGATGCCATTGGGATACCCCGCTGATTCGATATGAGCGCTCCTGATCGCCTGAGTGGCCACATCCACCGCGGTATCAAAACCAAAAGACCGGGAGACCAGATAAATATCGTTATCAATGGTTTTCGGGATTCCGATAATACTAATTTTCAAATTCCTTTCTGTGATGATTTCGGCTGTTTTTGTAGCGGCCATAAGCGTTCCGTCACCGCCGATCATAAAAAGTATGCCGATGTTCAATCGTTCGAGGGAGTCAACGATTTCATCGATCAACTGAGGTCCCCTTGAAGATCCGAGAATCGAACCGCCCATTTCGTGTATATTGGCGACGGTTTCGGGTTTGAGATCGATAACATCATGTCTGTATTTTGGAACAAATCCTTGAAGACCGTATTTAAAGCCGAAGATGTTCTGGACGCCGTAACCGTAAAAAAGCTCCAGAACAATGGCCCGAATAATATCGTTTAAGCCCGGGCAGAGTCCGCCGCAGGTCACCAGTCCGCACCTGAGCTTGCTGGGATCGAAATAAAGTTTTTCTCTCGGTCCGGCCAGTTCAAATGAAATTAATTCTTTCCCCTCTTTGACCGTTTGGATAAGATTGGATAGATTGACATCCATCACAACCTTATCCGTATCATTTACAAACGTTAGTTCACCTTTTTCCCCTCTTTTAATGGGAGATGGCACCCGAAGAGGGCCAAGGGTTGGTATTGTGGTATCAACATTCTCAAATATCATGATATCCTCTTCATTTATAAGACGTCGCAGGTTTACCTAAAGGACTTTTATAAAATCGTGTAACGATTTTATGTCCCGTTGAATTTAAATTCGCCTTTTCCCAGAATGTCATGAAGGTGTAAAATTCCTTGAATCTTTCCTTTGGCATCAATAATGGGGAGTACGGTGATCTGATATCTTTCCATCATGTTCAGCGCGTCATAGGCCGGCGAATTCAGATCGACGGTTCGCGGGTTTTGGGTCATGACATCCTCAACGCTTAAATCGACAATGGATTTTCCATCTGCTATCATACGTCTTAAATCGCCATCGGTGATGATTCCGGCAAGGGTTTTGTCTGATCGAAGGACCAGCGTGACCCCCAGTTCCAGACGATTGATTTCCTTTACCGCATCTTCCATCGTGGTTCCTTCAGAAACCTGCGGAACAGAGATGCCGGTTAGCATGATGTCTTTAACTTTGCTCGACAGACGTTGCCCCAAAATGCCTCCGGGATGAATCTTTTTGAAATCGCTTGATTTAAAATGTTTTTTGTTGATCAGGGCCACGGCAAGCGCGTCCCCCATGGCAAGGAGGGCGGTTGAACTCGTGGTCGGTGCGAGTCCCATGGGACATGCTTCTCTCTCTACAGCCACATCGATAACGACGTCGCTGTTTTTCGCCAGTGTTGAACTTGTGTTTCCGGTAAATGCAATGATGGCGCATCCGATTTTTCTGATACTGGGTATAAGTAAATTCAGCTCATCGGTCTCTCCGCTATTGGAAAGTGCGATGAATATATCATCGCTGTCTACCATGCCGAGATCACCATGCATGGCCTCGGAAGGATGTAAGAAAAGAGATCGTGTTCCGGTGCTGTTTAATGTGGAAACAATTTTTCGACCGATCAGGCCGGATTTGCCGATACCACTAATAATCAGCCTGCCTTTGGATCGACAAATAAGTTCCACCATTTTAGGAAAATTCTCGTCAATGCGTTCTGCAAGTTTCAGAATTCCTTCGGCTTCAATTTTTAGAACCTTTATGGCTTCTTGTATAATCATGTTGATTTTAATCCCTTTTGTTTATGTTCAATCAGAAGTTGAAACGATGCGCCGGGCTTGTCAAATCCCGACGCATTATAACATTTATTCAAAATATTTCACCAATAATATTGATACGGATGTATCTTGTTAAATTTGTAAAGAATATATGACAAATAACTTGTCAATTTTCAAATAAAAAATCAATAGGTCTTTAGTCAGCGATATCCATCATTTTTTTTTTAAAAATATGGTTGACAAGCATTTATTGTCTGTTTATATTGCGCTAACTTTTTCGAATGGCATCAAAAGGCCGGGAAAGGATGACTCCTGGCCTTTTTTTTTAATTTTATTTAGGAAAGGGGGTGATTCCGATGGTTTGTGCAACGATTAGAAAGGGTTTTGAGTGTCCTTTTATGACGTCGAAAGGATGTTCATATAACGGCGGAGTCTGTCACGAGGTTGTCGAGCAGTGCAATGGTTGCAACAAGAGTGTAGAATATGCATCCAGGTGGTATTGCACGTCCTGCCCTGATCCTTCCTCAAAATGGAAGGTGGGAAACTGCAATTTTGCATCGCATGTTACCAAAACCTCTTCTGCCAAGAATGCGAAACTCAATCCGCTCAAAGCATCCAAGAGAGGAAACCGGTAATGTCGCTTTCAATCTGCCAATAAACCCCGCTTGATGGCAAGCGGGGTTTTTTTCTATGCAAAATACCTATTCGTCATATATGCGTGCTTCTCATCCCCCCGATTTTTCAAGCTCTTTTAACTTGACATCGTTCAGGTTCGCACGCTAAGGTTTAATTCGGTCTTGAAAAACCTGGTTCTTCCCGCTATGCGGAAGTCAGAGACCATTGGCTATGCCGGCAAATAATCCAACGGGAATAATGGAGTGATGGAATGATGGGTTGCGGTATGCTATCAGCTTTATAAATTATGGGTTCATTTTGATATTCTTAAATTGGCAGCATTCCTATTTTTCCCAATATTCCAATATTCCAGTATTCCAACTATGTGCAATGTCCATCGGGCCTCGCCATTCGGCTTCGACCCGACAAGAAGGAGGCCGCATTTATGAACCCTATCGCTCAAGCGCTTAACCAAACCATAGAAAACAGCAACCCACACCTTATGGAAATGCTGTCTGAGATGGGAAAAAACCTATTTTTCCCAAAAGGGATTTTGAGCCAAAGCGCCGAAGCCAAGGAGAAAGCGAATAAGTTAAACGCAACCATCGGAATTGCCACCGAAAAGGGAAGAACTATGCACTTTCCTTCGGTGATGGATTCGATTTGCAATATTCGACCCAGAGCCTCGATAACGTATGCCCCGTCTTTTGGTATCCCGGCCCTGCGGAAGGCTTGGCAGGATTCCTTATTTGAAAAAAACCCTTCGCTTTCCGGCAAGACCATCAGCCTCCCTGTGGTGACATGCGGTATCACACATGCCCTCAGCATGTTTGCGGATATGTGGCTAGACCCGGGTGATGTGATCATTTCCCCGGACATGATGTGGGGGAACTATAACCTGATTTTGAACGTCAAAAAAGGTGCGACCATCACCCAATTCGCTTTGTTCAATGAAAACGGAAGATTTAATTTGTCGGCATTTGAGAAGGCCCTCAAGCGCGAAGCGCGACACCGGGATAAAATTGCCGTTCTGTTGAACTTTCCCAACAATCCCACCGGGTATTCGGTGACCGAAAAAGAGGGGGCGCACATCACCCAGATGCTGGCTTCCATTGCCGAAGCCGGCACAAATGTGATTGCGGTGACCGATGATGCCTATTTCGGACTTTTTTATGAAGACGAGGTTTTGAAAGAATCTCTTTTTGCCAATCTTTGTGATCAACATCCAAGACTTCTTGCCGTTAAAGTCGACGGCGCTACAAAAGAGAATTTTGTCTGGGGCTTAAGAATTGGTTTTATCACCTATGGCTGCCGGTTATCAGACGATCCCGCACCGGTATATGATGCGCTTGAAAAAAAGACCTCAGGATGCATCAGGGGATCCATTTCCAATGCTTCCCACCTTGCCCAGACCATTGTACTCAAGTCCATGATGGGAGATCACTTTAAAGCTGAAAAACAGGAAAAATTCACCATCCTTCAAAACAGGGCCAGGTGCGTGAAAAAGGTGCTTTCAAATACTGAATATGCGAATGCCTGGACGGTTTATCCCTTTAATTCGGGCTATTTTATGTGCATCCGTTTGAAAACCGTGGATGCCGAATCGCTTCGGTGTCATCTGCTTGAAAAATATGGGGTCGGGCTTATTTCCATTGGGGATAAAGATTTAAGAATCGCTTTTTCATGCCTGGAAGAGAACGAAATTCCCGAACTTTTCAATATTATTTTACAGGGAGTGAAAGATTTGGAAAGTCGAAACACATAAAGAGATTCAATTAACCTTTTAAGATATCCAATCCATGCCGGGACTATCTCATCTGTGGCACTTTTAAGTTTTTTTAAAAAGATATTCGGATCCGTTTCCGATTCCGACAAAGAATCTCCGGCTGATATCGCCCTTGCCGGTAGATGGACGGTATATTTTATACTTATTGGTATTATCGCGGGGACAGGCTCCATTATTTTTATTTATTTGGGCCACCTCGGCACGCATTATTTTATGGAGCTTCTTGCCGGTTATCTTCCTCCGCAGGCAGCTGGTGAGCATCATATTTTCCCGCCAACGAACACGCCGTTTAAACCCATCGTGCTGTTATTTCTTCCCGCATTCGGCGGCCTTTTGAGCGGATGGCTGGTGTATACTTTTGCGCCGGAGGCCGAAGGCCACGGAACCGACGCGGCCATCGATGCTTACCATAATAAAGGCGGTTTTATCCGAGGCCGGGTCCCGATTATCAAAACCATTGCGTCTGCGCTGACCTTGACAACGGGCGGGTCCGGCGGACGCGAAGGACCTATTGCCCAAATCGGCGCGGGATTTGGATCATTTTTGGCAACCTTGTTGAAATTGTCGGATCGTGAACGGAGAATCATGATGGCTGCCGGCGTCGGCGCAGGAATCGGCAGCATCTTTCGTGCGCCTCTGGCCGGAGGGCTGTTCGCTGCGGAGGTCTTGTATCGTGACCCGGAGTTTGAATCCGAGGTGGTCATACCGGCGGGCATTTCTTCGGTGGTGGCCTACTGCGTATTTTGCCTGGTAAACGGATGGGGATCTTTATTTGAATCACCGGATTTTGTCTTTCAAAATCCTTTGGAACTGGGCCCCTATCTGGTGCTTGCGCTCGTGGTCGTGCTTGTTGGCATTTTATACGTCAAATCTTTTTACGGGGTTGTCGGTATTTTTAAAGCCATCAAGATCCCCAATCACATAAAACCTGCCATTGGCGGCATGTTTACCGGTGTGATCGGCTTTTTCTTACCCCAGACCCTGGCTTTTGGGTATGGGTTTGCTCAGAAAGCCATATATAATGAACTGACGATTCCATTTTTAATTTTTCTTGCTTTCGGCAAAATATTTACAACATCATTTTCCATTGGATCCGGGGGCAGCGGCGGGGTTTTCGGCCCTTCCATTGTCATTGGCGGCGCCATGGGGGGGGTGGTGGGCAACATCTTTCATCAAATCATGCCGGGTGTGGTTACCGAACCCGGCGCCTTTGTGATTGTAGGCATGGCCGGTTTTTTTGCAGCGGTTTCAAATGCTCCCATCTCGACGATCCTATTCATCAGCGAGATGACCAACTCTTATCATCTTCTCCTTCCCAGCCTTATGGTATGCACCGTATCTTATATGGCGGCTCGAAAATGGACAATTTATAACAAGCAAGTTAAAAGCAGGATCAACTCTCCGGCCCACGCAGGAGAATTTTTTGTGGATATCCTGCAGGCCATCCGGGTCAACGATCTGATGCATCTGGTAAAAAAGGTGGAAGTTATTCCCAGAGACATGACCTTCGAAGATTTTAGGATATTTTTTTCGGAAACCATGCAGCATTACTTTCCGGTTGTGGATCAGCTTAAAAGACTGGTGGGGATATTTTCCAGCACCGATATCAGAGCTATCCTCTTTTCCAGGGAGATCGGCAACCTTGTGGTGATGAATGATATTGCAATTTCCGACATTATACTGACAACACCTTCGGAAGACCTGAATTCCGTTTTGCAAAAATTTACCATTAAAAATATCGACAGCCTTCCCGTGGTCAGCGACGAAGATCACGGTATCCTCATCGGAATGCTAAATCGCCGGGAGGTCATCGCATATTATAATGGACAGGTGCATAAACGGAAAAACAAAACATGACCTCTTGACAAAATTGGAATGATGGAATAATGGGTTTTTCAAAGGGACCCAGTATACAGTATTCCAATATTCCATCATTCCTATGTCTTTTTAGGCCTTTTAGTCCTTCAATATTTCACATCCATTAAAAATAATCCGTGGGCGGGGGCGGTTATCCCGGCAAGATTTCTATTTTTTGAAGCGAGTATCTGTTTAAAGTCATCCGGCGTTAATTTGCCAAGCCCGACATCCACAAGTGTTCCGACAATATTTCGCACCATAAATTTTAAAAATCCGTTGCCTTCTAATATTAATATCAGGTATTCGTCATCCGTTCTTAGCAGATCAGCGGTCATAATGCAGCGGACGCTGTCCTTTCTGGGGCTTCCTGAACCCTCGAATGCGCTGAAATCGTGACGGCCGGCAATATAACGCAATGCATCTTGCATGGCATTCAGATCGAGTCTTTTCCGGATATGCCAGGCATATTGTCGGTGGATAGCGGCAGGAAGAAGGCGGTTTAAAATTCTGTAATGATATGTCTTGCTCTTTACGTCATATCTGGCATGAAACTTATCAGACACGATTTCGCATGACGTTATGACAATATCTTTCGGCAAAAGACTGTTGAGTCCTTTTAAAAAGACCTCCGGACCTAGCGATGTGATGCATATAAAATTTGCCGTTTGATTCAACGCATGAACGCCGGCATCCGTCCTGCCCGAGCCTATTACGGAAATCCTGTTCCCGAGCATTGTCGTCAGCGCGCTCTCAATTTCACCCTGGATCGTTCTGCCCATAGCCTGACGCTGCCAGCCGTGATAGGCGCTGCCGTCATATTCAATGGTAATTTTGAAGTTTTTCATGGGGTATACAGATTACAGTCTTGGAATGCAGATTGACAATATTGCGCTATTCTGTCAAATAAAATTTAAAAATCAAAATTTTTATGAGGAAAATCAAAAATGGGAATTATTATGTGTCCTGGTTTTGAGGCTGCGGGGATTGCCGCCGGTCTAAAGAAAAAGGAAAAAATGGATCTCGGGCTCATCTTTTCCAAGGTGCCGGCAAATGCTGCCGGTGTATTTACCCGAAATCGTGTGAAAGCGGCCCCGGTGATTCTCGATAGAAAGCGAATCAAAGAAGGGGTATGCCGGGCCGTTATTGTTAACAGCGGCAATGCCAATTGTTGTACCGGTGAACAAGGAATTAGAGATGCCGAGACCATGGCCGCCTTGTCTGCGTTAGAACTCGGGATATCTGAGAATCAGGTGCTTGTGGCGTCCACAGGGGTGATCGGGGAACCAATGCCCATGGAGAAGATTGAATCAGCCATCCCCCGACTTGTGAGATCCCTTCAGCCCGAAGGAATTTCTGATCTGGCGCGATCGATAATGACCACGGATACGGTTCCCAAAATGGTTTCAGAGCAGGGAATTGTGGACGGAAAAACGTTTACCATAACCGGTGTGGCCAAGGGCGCCGGAATGATCCGGCCGGATATGGCAACCATGCTTTGTTTCCTTTGTACAGATGTCAGCGCTCCGCCGGAAATGTTAAACGAGACATTAACCAAGGCTGTAAATCGGTCTTTTAATCGGATAACCATTGATGGGGATACCAGCACCAATGATATGGTTTTAATGATGGCCAACGGCCTGTCGGGTGTCGCTCTTCAGCATTCTGCCAATAAAGATATTTTTCAAAAGATATTGGACTCGATCCTTATTGATTTGGCAAAACAATTGGTTAGAGACGGCGAAGGGGTGACAAAACTGGTTGAAATCATCGTCCTGAGGGCGTTTTCGGATGCTGATGCCGAAAAAGTCGCTGATACGGTTGCTCATTCTCCGTTGGTTAAAACGGCATTTTTCGGTGAAGATGCCAACTGGGGAAGGATTGTCGGCGCCGTGGGCCGAGCTGGCGTTGATGTTGACCCGGATAGGATCGATCTTTATTTTGATAATGTTCAAATGGTAAAATCCGGCATGAGTTGCGGCAAGGACGTTGAAGCCGAGGCTACGAGTGTTCTCAAAAAATCGGAATTTGCAGTGACCATTGATTTGAACCTTGGAAAGGGTTTTGGGTCCATGATTACCTGCGATTTCTCGGTGGATTATGTTAAGATTAATGCCGATTATAGATCTTAAAAACCATGTCATTAATGCGTCTGCAAAAATTTCTTTCAAAAGCCGGTATTTGTTCAAGAAGAAAAGGAGAGGAATACATCAAAGCCGGTTTTATACGAGTGAACGGCACAGTTGTTACCGAACTGGGTACAAAGATAGATCCAATCAACGATCGGGTGGAATTTAAGGAAAAGATTGTCATACCCAAAGACGATCTCTTATATCTCGCACTCAACAAGCCCAAAGGATACGTGACAAGCTGCAGCCAACCGGGTGAAAAAATCGTTCTTGACCTCATTGATATTCCTCAGCGTGTTTATCCCATTGGCAGACTCGACAAGGATTCAACCGGCCTTTTAATTCTGACCAATGATGGCGATCTTCATCACAGGCTTTTGCATCCTTCCTTTGACCATGAAAAAGAATACGATGTTACGGTATCGAAACCCATAACTGATGGTGCCTTAGCAAATATTGCCGATGGCATGCCAATGATGGGAACGAAAACAAGACCTGCAAAAGTTACCAGAATTTCTTCCAGACGTTTTCGCATCGTGCTCAAGGAAGGTAAAAACAGACAAATAAGACGAATGGTTCGAAAAGCAGGGAACCATGTTACACGGTTAAAGCGGCTGCGGATATCAAAGATAAGGTTAAAAAGGCTTGAAGAGGGATCATGGCGCTATCTGACGGAAAAAGAAATAAAGTCGCTCACAGCTTGAATCCATTTCTGGAAACATGTATTGACATGTACGTTTGGCTGGGTTAGATAGAGTCCATCCATAAATGGTCTTTTTGCCCGATCTCGGCGTTATGCTCAAAAAATAATCCTCGGAATATCAACTATATGCCTGTGGTTATTTTTTTCGCATG
>JBAUWG010000483.1:0-8579 GCA_049583675.1 Desulfobacterales bacterium
TCAATGTATTCCTGCGGTTAAAATTATCGCCTTCCTTGAACTCGAACAAAAATATGCATTTTGCAAAGGCCTCACATGGTTTTCCTTCACCCATGACAGCTTTCTGAAAAACGTGAACGTATCCAATTCGTATCCTGTCAAAAGCAGGGCGACCTGAAACCGCCAACACAATTTCAGAAACCGATGCAAAGTCTGCTCGATTATTTTGAATCTATTTTATTTTTTTTGGTACCCTGAGGTTGTGACGAAGGCTGTAAGACCTGCGCGACGTTTCCGCGGGCAATTTTTACGCGAACCTTATCCGCGATTTCCACCGTCATGGTTGAATCACTAACGGCTGTTACGCGTCCATGGAGTCCGCCACTGGTGACGATACGGTCTCCTTTTTTCAGCTGACCGACCATTTCACGATGTTCCTTGGCTTTTTTTTGCTGAGGCCGTATCAGTAAGAAATAGAATATGACGAACATGAGGATAATGGGAATAAGCGATGCGATTCCACTGGCGCCTTGACCGGCTTTAGATCCTCCCAGACCCATAGCATAGGCAATATTTATCAAGATAAAACCTCCTTCCTTATTATTGATGATTGCTGAATTTGAAAAGTCGAATTCAACAAATACGAAACACGTTCATAAAAAGATTCATTTGTTTGCCTTTTTATGAGACCATCATATTGGAAAACAGGGCAACATCTTTTGTAAGCATATGAACGAAGAAAATGGCGATGATATACTGTAATTTGTTTCTCAGGTCAATTCTTTCTTTATTTCGCCGGCATCCAGAGCGTCTCGCCGTCAAATTGAATGCGGTTTACATGTTTATAATCAATAAGATCCAGAAATGTAAAAATTTGATCCATATTATAGACGACCACTTTGGTCAAGGGAAAGATTAAATTAAGGTTCTTATCCAGACGGTGTTCTTTTATATTGTATATGTTTACGGTGTGCTCGGAAAATTTCAGAATTTTTCCAATACCCGAACTGCGTCCCCCTTGAAGGGGTTCGTCTGACAGAGGTGACAGCTGGACGCCCTTATGGCCAAAGTATTCTTTTAAAAATGTAAAATGGATATTCCAGATACTTTCTCCGGGTTGAACCACATGGATCCCAAACGATTCTATTTTTTTATTGTCCGATATACCCCGCGACTTGAGATCCTTTTCGACGATATCGCCGCTTTTTAAACGAATCTTATCCAAAATTTCCTGCATTGAAACGGTTGTCTCGCCAACTTTAAACGATTCATTGGATTTCGTAATGATATCGACGCCTTTTTTGAGCCCGTATTCTGCTTTTCGCTGCTGCATCAATGCCTTGAGTTTTTGGTCTTCATTGCGTTTGTTGTAATCGATAACGCGTTCGTTGCTTGAAGGGATTTGAATGTTGTCAATTCCCTTTTGGGTGCTGGTTTTTGTTGCCGGTTTCTTTAAATATTTCAGGCCTGTCACTGTTGCCGCAAGCACAACACCAACGACAATAATACCGATAACGGTATTGGCTCTGTTGATTGGTTTTTTTGGCATGATGGTTCCTCTTGAATAATCTTGGCCTCCCGGGCCATATTTCTCCCGCAACGCGGGAGTTAGAGATTACGGTTTCGTTTTGGAGGTTCGTGCTTAAAATATTTGTGATTTGACATTTGTAATTTCCATAATCCAATGAACTTTCAAAAAAGCAGATCCCCTCAATGGATGACCAAAGTCTGATCTTCTGGTCTAGGATTCTTTGTTAAGTGTTATTTCTCACAGTTGATATTACCCATACCCGGGATGATTTCAGCGCTTCCCTCAATGGTGATGGAAAGGCCTCGCCGTATTTCCAGATCAAGAATTTCTTTGCGTTTTTTATTTAAAAGATAGTCCGCTACACTGTTTGGAACGATTCCTTTGACCCTTGAAATATCGACTTTTAAAGTTTCAAGGCGAAGCCTGCGGAGAAAATCCAAAGCCAGCATTTCAGTGGAGGGAATCATCCCTTTTCCATTGCAATGCTTGCAGGGTTCAAAACTGCTGGATTCGATAGAGGGTCGAATCCGCTGTCGCGACATCTCCATTAAACCAAATTTTGAGATTTTACCGATATTCGTTTTGGCTTTATCCGGTTTTACGTATTTTTTAAGGGCTCTTTCAACTTCTGATTTGTGTTTCGGGTCTTTCATGTCGATAAAATCGATGACAATAAGACCCCCCAGATCTCTGAGCCGGAGTTGGCGGGCAATTTCTTCTGCTGCTTCAATGTTGGTTTGCAGCGCCGTTTGTTCGATGGATTTTTTTTGGGTGGCTTTGCCTGAATTAACGTCGATGGAAACGAGCGCTTCGGTTTGTGCGATGACCAGCGTGCCGCCGGATTTTAGTTTAACATGACTCGCAAAAATCGAAGATATCTGTTCTTCCAACTGATATTTGGTGAATATCGGCCGGTCCCCTTTATATAGCTTTACAATTTTTTGATGTTTTGGGGATATGATTTTTACAAAGTCTTTAACCTCATGGTACACCGCTTCATCGTCAATGAGAATTTCCGTTACTTCATGGGTGAAATGATCGCGTATGGATCTTACAGCGAGATTCTGCTCTTTATAGAGCAAAACAGGTGCCTTAACTTTGGTCACATTGTTTTTAATGTTTCTCCACAGACGCAAGAGATGGTTCAAATCTTTGGTCATTTGTGTTTTTGTACAGTTAATCCCGGCGGTTCGGACAATAATACCAAATCCTTCCGGCAGCTTGAGATTGCCGACAATACTTTTTAAACGATTCCGCTCTTCCTCATCTTCTATTTTGCGCGAGATACCCCGGCTATCGCTTCCGGGCATCAGCACAATGTGTCGACCGGGTAGAGAGATATACGTCGTCAACATGGCGCCTTTTTTCATGAAAGGATCTTTGGTCACTTGTACCAGAAGCTCCTGGCCGCGCTTTACCATTTTAAATATGGATCGGTCCTTCGAGAGATTGTCTTGGAAATAGTCACTGTGGATTTCATGTTTTTGTAAAAAACCATGTCGATCCATGCCGAAATCGACAAATGCGGCCTGCAGGCTCGGTTCTACGCGAGAGATGATGGCTTTGTAGATATTCCCGTGGATACTTTCCCTACCGGAACTTTCGATGTGGAACTCTTCAAGCTTTATGTCTTTGACCTTGGCAATCCTGCATTCTTCAGGATCTATGGCATTGATCAGTATTTTACTGCTCATCGAATATGTGCCTTTATTTTTTGGTATTTTGATTTTCGTCCGATATCGGCGTTGAGCCCTCGTCTCAAGTCCTCGACATACTTGAGTATGCCTGCGGGTTGATCCTCGGCCTCGCCTTGATCTCGACCGAAAATCTTAATTTTGAGATAGCTCCTAAATGAAAACAAGCTTAAATCTTAAGCACTTGGTCTTTTAACTGAATATGAAATTGTCATCTACAAGTCAAACGATTTCTTATGGCTTGCTATTTGCCGCTTGTTGTGGCATGAAATCTACAAGTTCGTTCGTTTTGCTCATCCCGGTATTTAGCGGGAAAATGTTGGAATAATGGATGAATGGGTTTGGAAAAGGTCGCCATAGGATCATCTAATAAGTGATCTTGCAGCATGCAAATTCAGAGATGTTTTGACGTTCAAAATTTTCATCGAGGTTAATATTATAAAATGGATGAACGATACGATTCAGGAGCGATAGAATCCAAATGGCAAAAATTTTGGGAAAAGACAAATCTTTTTAAGGTTAAAGAAGATTCCCATCAAAAAAAGTATTATTTGTTGGAGATGTTTCCCTATCCTTCGGGAAATATCCACATGGGACATGTCAGGAATTATACCATCGGGGATGTTGTGGCGCGATACAAAAGGATGCAGGGATACAATGTCCTTCATCCCATGGGCTGGGATGCATTCGGCATGCCGGCGGAAAATGCCGCTATCGCGAATAACACCCACCCGGCCCGGTGGACATATCAAAATATAGACACCATGCGATCTCAATTGAAGCGACTTGGTTTTTCCTATGATTGGGATCGCGAACTGGCCACCTGCAGCCCTGAATATTATCGGTGGGAACAATGGCTTTTTTTGAAAATGTACGAAAAAGGGATGGCGTATCGCAAAGAATCCTTTGTAAACTGGTGTGAGCATTGTCAGACGGTACTGGCCAACGAACAAGTGGAAGCAGGCCTGTGCTGGCGGTGCGGAGAGAAGGTGCGGCAGAAAAAGCTCCGGCAATGGTTTTTTCGCATCACCGATTTCGCTGACGATCTCCTGTTATACTGCGAGAAACTGCCGGGTTGGCCGGATAAAGTGATCACCATGCAGAAAAACTGGATCGGAAAGAGCACGGGTGCGGAAATTCGGTTCCCAATAGAAAATTCCCAAGAGAATATAGCGGTTTTTACAACGCGACAGGATACCGTGTATGGAGCGACCTTCATGTGTCTCGCCCCCGAACACCCGATGGTGCTCAAGCTGGCCATGGGGACGCCCCGGGAAGAAGACGTCACTGCGTTTGTCAATCGCATATCCATGCAGGATCGATCGGCTAAAGCGGTGGAAGATTATGAAAAAGAAGGCGTCTTTACGGGTTCATATTGCATCAACCCCTTAAGCGATATTCGTATGCCGATATATACGGCAAACTTTGCCCTGATGGAATACGGAACAGGGGCTGTTATGTCTGTTCCGGCACATGATCAGCGCGACTTCGAATTTGCTCGAAAATATGGGCTTGACATCATCGTAGTGGTAAAGCCATATCATGACGATGTCGATCCCGATACCATGACCGAGGCCTATACCGGTGAAGGCACTATGATTAATTCCGGCCGGTTCAACGGAATAGACAGTGTCAAGGCATTGGATGACATTGCTTTTTATTTGGAACAAAAAGGTCTCGGGGAAAAAACCACCAGCTTCAGGTTGAGGGACTGGGGGATCTCCAGACAGCGGTATTGGGGGGCGCCGATACCAATAATTTACTGTAAACATTGCGGTGTTGTCCCGGTTTTGGAATCGGATCTTCCCATTTTGCTGCCCGAGGATGCGAATCTTCTTGACGGCGGGAAATCTCCTTTACCCAATCTCGAATATTTTGCAAAGGCGACCTGTCCGGTATGCGGCGGTTCCGACGCCAGGCGCGAGACCGATACCATGGATACCTTCGTAGAGTCTTCCTGGTACTTTGAAAGATATTGCAGCCCAGCCTGTAACACTGCCATGTTCGATCAAAAGGCCGTGGATTACTGGATGCCCGTTGATCAGTACATCGGCGGTGTTGAACACGCCATTTTACACCTTCTTTATTCCAGATATTACACCCGTGTGCTGAAAGATTTCGGGCTCGTCAAATACAAAGAACCGTTTACGCGGCTCTTGACCCAGGGGATGGTTTGCAAAGAGACGGTTTTCTGTTCCGAGCACGGTTTTCTTCTTCCCCAAGAAGCAGAAGGCGCCGGTGTGGAGCGGATTTGTAAAAAATGCGGGAGAGAGGCCGTCGTCGGTCGTGTTGAAAAGATGTCCAAATCAAAAAAGAACGTTATCGATCCAAACGTGTTGCTGGAAAAATACGGCGCCGATACCACAAGGCTTTTTTGTCTTTTTGCGGCGCCGCCCGAGAGAGACCTGGAATGGAGTGAACAAGGTGTTGAGGGCGGTTTCCGCTTCCTAAATCGCGTGTGGCGCCTATCCTTGAACTGGATGGAGTTGATTCGCGATGCCGGGCCTTTTAACGGCAGCCCGGATCAACTAACGGGTGAATCCCGCGATTTGTTCAAAAAAATTCATGCAACCATCAAAAAAGTTACTACAGATATCGAAGACAGATATCATTTCAATACCGCCATTAGCGCCGTTATGGAACTTGTAAATACTATGTACGGGATTGAATCTAACCAACAGAGCTCTCTAAAAAATGAGGTCATGCGACTTGCCATGGAATCCGTTGCGCTTCTTTTATCGCCCATTGTTCCTCATTTTGCCGAAGAACTCTGGGAGGCGTTGGGACATGACACCAGCATCCTGTTGGCGTCATGGCCGTCATACAGAAAAGATGCTTTGGTCAAAGATGAGCTTTTAATTGTGGTACAGGTCAACGGCAAACTGAGAAGCAGGTTCCAAATCGATGCGGATGCGGACGATGATGCCGTCCAAAAAAAGGCGCTTTCCGACGAACGGGTTTTAAAATTTATCGCGGACAGACCCGTTAAAAAAATTATCGTCGTGAAAAAGAAACTTGTAAATATCGTGGTTTAAGCTGACATCCAGGACGGAAATAGAAAATAGAAAATAGGAAAGAGGATTAAGGGAACCGCATGAAAATATCAGCTGTAAGAGCTTGGGTCTATTGCCAAAAATATGTTTGGACGGGTATTTTCGTCGCCATGTTTTTAACGGCCTGCGGGTATCGTTTTGCAGGGAGCGGCAGTTTGCCCGGGGGCGTTAAGACCATTGCCGTGGAAATATTAAAAAACCGTACTTCGGAAACCGGGTTGGAAAATACCCTTACGAATGATCTGATATATGAATTTATCCAGAGAGGAAGAGGCGTTCAAAAAAATGTTAAGAAAGCCGATGCAGTGCTTTCAGGCGTGATTGAATCTTCGAGTATCACGACAATTTCCCGTGCCCAACAGCTAAGCCCCATCGAAAGGCAGATTCGAATTACCCTGAATCTAAAGCTAACAGGGCCTGATGGTCAGGTCATATGGTCTGCTTCGAACATTTCCGACTACGAGGCATATAATGTCGCAACAGACAAACAGGCCACCGATGTGAACAAGCGCCAAGCCCTTGCAACCCTTTCTAAAAGACTTGCAGAGAAAGTTTATAATCGTTTGACGGAAAATTTTTAAAAAATGGAAAAATGATACATTCGTAAAAAGTAACAAAAACGCATTTTTCATGATAACCACGAAGAACACGAAGTTGAATTTATTAAATATTTTTTTATTTCTTCGTGATCTTTGTGGTAAATTTCATACTTTTTTCGAATTCATCAAAAATAAAGCGCATCATACCGCACGGTTGTCGTGATGACCCTTATGCAAGATGCGCTTTATGCCGGTTATGCGGAAATGCTGTTGATAAGTTTTGAGAGACGGGAAATCTTGCGAGATGCGGTTTTTTTGTGTATCACGCCTTTTTTGGCGGCTTTATCTATTTTTGATTTTGCCGTATCGAGTTTTTTCAGTCCCGCTTCTTTCGATAATCCGCTCGCATCTATCCGCACCTCTTTGACAATATTTTTTACGCTTGTTTTTACGGATTTATTACGCAGACGTCTATCTTCGTTCTGGCGTGCGCGTTTAAGTGCTGATTTGTGATAAGCCAATTTTTAAACTCCTTTTCATGTTCGGTTTGAAAAGAAATTATTTATGAATTTATTAACGATATGTCAAGAAATTTTTATTGGAAACCATGCCTCGTTTAAAGAAACAGTTCGATAATGAAAATGAACGCGTTGCGAGGGCTGCCGGCGTTGTGGGATCAGCAACGTTTTTAAGCCGCATTTTCGGCTTTATAAGGGATGTTGTCATCGCCTGGTTTTTCGGTGCCGGACTCAGTTCGGATGCATTCTTTGTGGCTTTTAGAATTCCAAACCTTTTAAGAAGGCTTTTCGCAGAGGGGTCTTTAAGCGTTGCTTTTATCCCCGTCTTTACCGACACGCTTACGCATCAAGGAAAAGACGATGCCTTTGAAATGGCAAGATCCGCCGTAAGGCTGCTCTCGATACTGCTTGTTATTGTTGCTGTTGCGGGTATTTTCTTGTCCCCGCTGATTGTACGCATCATTGCGCCGGGCTTTGCCGAATCACCAGAAAAATTGTCGATCACCATTTTTTTAACGCGACTCATGTTCCCGTATATTTTCTTTATCGGGATGGTGGCGCTTTCCATGGGGATTCTCAATGTCTTAGGGCATTTCGCCGCACCGGCCCTGGCACCTGTTTTTTTGAACCTCTCTATTATCGGTTCGGTTTATTTGATTTCGCCGCACATGAAAAACCCCGTGACAAGTTTGGCCGTCGGGGTGATCATCGGCGGGATTTTGCAGCTTGCGCTGCAGATACCGTTTTTAATTCAAAAAGGATTCTATTTTTGGCAAAAGGCAAAATTTTTTCATCCTGCCCTCAAAAAAATCGGACTTCTGATGCTTCCCACCATATTCGGCGCTGCAGTCTATCAAATCAACATTCTGGTGGGGACCCTTTTGGCGTCACTGCTCCCCGAAGGAAGCGTTTCCTATTTATATTATGCGGATCGTTTGGTACAATTTCCCCTTGGGATATTCGCCATAGCCACCGCAACCGCTGTTTTGCCGAGTATTTCAAGACAGGCAGCCAATAAAGATCTGGACGCTGTCCGTAACACGTTCTCGTATGCCATGAAACTGGTTTTTTTTATTACCATCCCTGCAATGGTCGGCTTGATCGTGTTAAGGGAGCCGATGGTGGCGTTGTTATTTAAAAGAGGCGCTTTTGACGAAAAGACCACGCGGTTGACGGCATATGCACTACTGTATTACAGTGTGGGATTATGGGCTTTTTCGGCCGTGCGAATCGTGGTATCTACATTTTATGCGCTTCAGGATACA
>JBAUWG010000484.1:0-2144 GCA_049583675.1 Desulfobacterales bacterium
GAACTTAATATGGCCAAAGTACTGATTGTGTGCGCGACACGAACCGGAGAGACGTGTCGAATCGGCGACCTCATCGCCGAGGGGATCCGTTTTTCCGGTCATGAAGCAACTGTGGCGAAAGTCGATGCCATAAGAAAAGAAGACGACCTTCAAGGCTACGATGCCCTTGTCTTTGGATCGGCCACCTATCACGGCGATATGCTTCAGGGAATGAAAACCATGCTTTTTCTTGCAGAAAAAGCCGGTCTTGAAGGAAAGATAGGCGGCGCTTTTGGCGCATTCGGATGGAGCGGAGAAGCGCCGGACCGAATCTACAATACCATGAAGCATATTTTCAATATGAACATGGTCGGCGGACCGCTGATGCTTAAAGCGAGTTCACTGGGCGGGGGACTCCAGATGGCTCAGGACTATGGCCGTGAAGTAGCCAAGAAGTTATAGCCTGAATCTTGTAATAAAATTAACAGCTCAGAAATATTAGAAATAAAGGAGGAATATTATGTCTACACCGCAACATTGCCCGGGGTTTCAGAATTTTAAAAGCCTGAAATCGTTTAATTGCAAGTGTCCGAATTGTGGTCAGGAAGTGGAAATCTTCTCGGACGAGTTCGATAAAAACCATGTGTGCAGCGGCTGCAACGAGCCCATAGACTTCACACAATGCAAACTGGAGGGCGCGGCTACCACACCATCTCCGCGTTGACATAAAAAAATAGATCAGTTTCGTTATAGAAAAGGAGACACGAATGGATGTGGTATTACTTTCGCGACTTCAGTTCGCGACCGCCACCATGTTTCATTTTTTATTTGTTCCCTTTACCCTTGGCTTGTCCACGTTAGTGGCTTACATGGAAACCCGATACGTCAAAACCGGGGATGAAACCTATCTCCGCATGACAAAATTCTGGGGAAAGCTGTTTCTCATAAATTTTGCGTTGGGAGTCGTTACGGGAATTACCCTGGAGTTTCAATTCGGAACCAATTGGTCCCGATACTCCGCCTATGTGGGGGATATCTTTGGTTCTCTTCTGGCCATTGAGGCCACTGCGGCCTTTTTTCTGGAATCGACGCTCATCGGCGTCTGGGTTTTCGGCTGGAAAAAACTTTCCAAAAAGGCCCACGCGGCGGTTATGTGGCTGGTGGCATTCGCATCGACTCTTTCCGCGGTTTGGATTCTCATTGCCAATGCGTGGATGCAACATCCGGTTGGGTTTACCATCAGAAACGGAAGGGCGGAACTGGTGGACTTCGCGGCTATCGTATTTCAGAAATACGCGGTCATTGAATTTATCCACACGGTGAGTTCCGCGTATGTGCTGAGCGCTTTTTTTGTTATGGGGGTCAGCGCTTACCATTTATTGAAAAAACAACATATCGATTTTTTCACGCGCTCCTTTAGAATCGCACTGGGATTCGGCATCATCTTTACCCTGATTGTGGTGATCATGGGTGACCGGAACGCTGTCGCTGTCGCTGAAAAACAGCCCAGCAAGCTGGCGGCCATGGAATCTTTGTGGGACACCCGGACCCGTGCACCGGTCTACCTTTTTACACTGCCGGATGAAAAAAATGAAAGAAATAAGATCGAAATCGGTGCCATTCCCGGCATGCTCAGTTTAATGGCCCGGCACGATGTCAACGCAGAGATTAGGGGCTTAAAAAGCTTTCCCAAGGATGAACGGCCTCCGGTGCTAATTACAACGATGGCCTTTAAAGGGATGGTCGGCCTTGGTTTTTACTTCATTCTCGCAACGGTTCTCGGCGTGTTCAAACGCAACCGGTTGTCGGAAAGCCCGAAATACTTGAAGCTCATGCTGTTGTCTATCCCGTTGCCATATGTGGCCTGCGAGTTGGGTTGGATGGTTGCCGAAATCGGTCGTCAACCATGGATCGTGTATGGTCTGATGAAAACGTCCGATGCGGTTTCTCCCATCGCGGTATCCCAAGTGCTGACCACGTTGATCGGATTTATTGTGCTGTATGGTTTGTTGGGGGTCACAGGATTTTATCTGATTGCCAAAAACGCCGTGAAGGGTCCCGGGCTTGCGGCTTGAGATTCGCCATCCAGAAAAACCGGCGATTTAAAAAATCCGGAGGGGAAAATGGTTTTACAAACAATATGGTTTATTTTGTGGGGCCTTTTA
>JBAUWG010000485.1:0-6173 GCA_049583675.1 Desulfobacterales bacterium
GGCAAAAATCATATGCATAGCCAATCAGAAGGGCGGCGTGGGGAAAACGACGACGGCGGTAAACCTCTCGGCCGCCATGGCTGTTTCGGAAAAAAAAATCCTCCTTGTGGATTGTGATCCCCAAGGCAATGCGACCACCGGTTTGGGAATCGATAAAAATCGTGTTCAAAAATCACTTTACCACGGTATGATCGGCGACGCCCAAGCCGAAAATCTTATTTTGGACAGCGAAATCGGAACCTTGAAAATTATACCTTCGCGAGTGGAATTGATCGGGTTTGAAGTGGAAATGATGTCTGAACCGAATCGTGAAACAGCCCTAAAAACGCTTTTATCCCAGATTAAAAATTTATTTGAATACATTATTATTGATTGCCCCCCGTCTTTGAGCCTTCTGACGGTGAATGCGCTGACCGCAGCCGATTTGATGCTGATTCCGCTTCAGTGTGAATTTTACGCATTGGAAGGCCTTGGCCAGCTTCTCCAGACCATGAAGCGCATCAAGCACAATCTGAATCCGAAACTCAAAATCGGCGGCATACTTCTGACCATGTTCGACAAGAGAACCAACTTATCTCATCAGGTGGCAGAAGATGCCGAGAAATATTTCAAGCACCTGGTATATAAGACCATAATTCCCAGAAATGTCAGATTGGGTGAAGCGCCGAGCTTCGGAAAACCCATATTGCTCTATGATGCCGCCTCCATCGGCGCACAAAGCTATTTTGATCTGGCCAAAGAAATCATGAACCATAACGCCTCCTGATTAAAAGTGAAAAGAGAAATGAAAATGAAAAATGCCGAATCCGGCCCGAAAAAAACCAGAAAACTGGTCTTGGGAAGAGGCCTTGATGCCTTGTTGCCGGACATTGAGCCTGCGGAAGATATGGCAAAGGAATATTTTCAGTGTGATATCGAGTTGATTCGGCCCAATCGCTTTCAGCCCCGATTGCAGTTTTTAGATGATGAACTGGAAGATATGGCCCGTTCAATTCGTCAGCAGGGAATCATACAGCCCCTTTTGGTGAGAAAAGACGACATTGGATATGAACTCATCACCGGGGAGAGGCGCTTGCGTGCCGCCAAAAAGGCGGGGTTGAAACAGGTCCCGGTTCTCGTTAAAACCATCACGGATACCGATATGCTGGAGATGTCCATTGTTGAAAATGTTCAACGGTCGGATTTGAATCCCATTGAGGAAGCAGAAGCCTATCACCGGCTCATCACGGAGTTCGGTCTTACCCAGGATCAAGCGGCGGAACGGGTCGGGAAAAGCAGATCTGCCGTTGCCAATTTTTTAAGACTCCGTCAGTTGCCCGGTCAAATAAAGACGTCAATTATGGATGGAATCCTGAGTATGGGACATGCGCGGGCGCTTTTGGGCGCCGGGACCAAGGCGCAGCAGAACGCGGTATGGCGGGTGGTGATATCAAAGGGGCTGTCAGTGAGGGAAACCGAACGTTTGGTGAAACGTTTGAAAACAGAAAAAAAAGCGCCGAAAAAGCCACCCGCGAATTCAGACCTGTCTTATTTTACAGATGTGGCCGATGATCTTTCCAGACGCTTCGGAACCAAAGTTCGAATTAAGCGTCGAGGTCAAAAGGGCAGCGTTGAAATAGAATTTTACACCGATGACGATCTCGACCGCCTGCTGAGTTTGTTGAAGCCGACATAATGTCTATTCATATTATCATCGACGGATACAATTTGATCCGACAGTCCAATGCGCTCAGTATGATTGACCGCCAGGATATTCAGCTTGGCAGAGAGGCTCTCCTTGATATGCTCAGTGCATATCGGAAAATAAAAGGCCACATGATCACCGTTGTTTTTGACGGTACCAATGCGTCTCCTTTTTCCCAACGTAAAAATCGGGTTCAGGGAATAACCATTAAATTTTCACGCAGTGGAGAGGTGGCTGACACCGTAATTAAAAAGATGGTCAGCCGGGAAAAAGAAAAGGCCCTGGTGGTCAGTTCCGATCTGGATATCGTGAATTTTGCGTCAGCCAAGGGGGCCGCCACCATTAGTTCTTCAGAGTTCGAGGAAAAGATTTCACAAACACTTTATATGGAAAAAAAAGGTGTCGAATCCAAAGAAGAAACCGGATGGGTCCCCACGACCAAGAAGAAAGGCCCCAGTAAACGGCTTTCCAAAAAAAAGCGTCGAAGCAGAACCAAAATACGGAAATTATGACCCGTTATCCTTTTAACCCATTGGGCTCAGATATCATTGACGTCTGTGCCGATATTTGATAAAAATATTTTTGCGAATGACGCTTCGAGCTTGAATGTTGAAGGTGTCGGAGACTTTTAAATGCAAAGATTGTCATAAATCTTCATGCAAGATTCAGATTGTGGCACCGATTTGGTATCATATGTATAATAAAGAAAGAAAAACGGGTCTGAAGCGGATTTGCGTCATTGACGGGCAGGGCGGCGGTATCGGCAGTGCGATCATTAAAAAGCTGAAGGAATTTTTTGGCGAGACCATTGAAATCATCGCTTTAGGAACCAATGCCATTGCAACAGCGCAGATGCTGAAGGCCAAAGCAAACAGGGGCGCCTCCGGAGAAAATGCCATTGTAAAGACTTCAGGAACGGTTGATATCATTATCGGAACCATTGGGATTGTCATGGCGCATGCCATGATGGGGGAAGTGACGCCTAAAATGGCGGAAGCCGTATCCGGCAGCCCGGCCAAAAAGCTGCTGATACCACTGTCCCAGGAACATATCGAAATCATAGGTATACCTTCAATACCGCTTCCGCATCTCATCGAGGCGCTGATCCAGGAAAATTTAAAGGATTTCGGCGGCGACATCCCGACCGGATAGGCGGCTGTTCAAAAGGATTTATTTTAAAGCTTAAAGGAAGATATCATGTGTGAGGCAAATGCATATCTGATTGAGGGAACTGAAAAGACATTGATTATGGAAGCGGTGGATACGGTTGAACCTGAAGACGGCGGCATACGACTGGTCAGTATTTTTGGTGATCAAAAATTTCTTGATGCCAATATTCATTCGCTTTCTCTCGTAGATCACTGTATTTATTTAAAAAAGTGATATTCCCCAGGTTTTTATTTTCGGGGTTTGATTTTTTGAAAAGGGGTTTTTTTAAACAGTTTCAAAGTGATGCAAAAGCGTGAAAGCCCCATGAAGTAAATGAAGATAATAATTGCAAAGAATGCCGGATTCTGCATGGGCGTGCGCAGGGCCGTTGAAATGGTTCTGGATATCCCCGGCAAACATAAAAATCCAATCTGCACATTCGGTCCCCTTATCCACAATCCACAGGTTTTAAACCTGCTGAAAGAAAAAGAGATATTCATTTTGGATCATATTCCGGCGCGTGGAACGGGTACGGTTCTGATTCGCGCGCACGGCGTCCCGCCCCACATCCATCAGGATCTTAAAAAAGCAGGTTACGATATTATTGATGCCACCTGTCCACGGGTGATTAAAGTCCAGACCATCATCCGACAACATGCCAAAAAAGATTATGCATCCATCATCATCGGAGACAAAAATCATCCGGAGGTCGTCGGGCTACTGGGATATGCCGGGGGCAAAGGATTTGTCGTCGATAATATGGAGGATCTCAAAGCCCTTCCTTCTTTTGAAAGGGCGATTATTGTGGCACAGACCACTCAGAACACATTTTTTTTTGAAGAAGTCAAAAGATGGGTCAGGCATAGATTTCCTCATTACAAAATCTTCGATACCATTTGTGATTCTACCGCAAAGCGACAGGCTGAAGTCCAAGACTTGGCGGATTCAGTGGATGCCGTCATTGTCGTCGGCGGACACAACAGCGGGAATACCAAGCGGCTTGCCGAAATTTCAAGGATGACCGGGAAGCCGACCTATCACATTGAGACCGAATCGGAGATTGATATAGACGCTCTTTCTGAAGTCAAACTTATCGGAATTACAGCCGGGGCTTCAACCCCGAATTGGATGATAAAAAGAATATACAGGACCTTAGAAGCGTTGCCCTTTAGAAAAAAGCACAGCTGGCAAAGTATTGTTTATTCCATCCAGCGATTGCTCCTCCTTACGAACATCTATGTGGCCGTAGGCGCCGGCTGCCTGAGCTATGCCTGTATCAAAATCCAGGGGATTGCCCAAAATTTGCCTTATGTGTTGATATCCGTGCTTTATGTTCAATCCATGCATATCCTCAATAATCTCACCGGCACAAAGGCCGACCGATACAACGATCCTGACAGATCCTCTTTTTATGACAGAAACAAGATATTGCTTGCGGTCCTGGCGTTTACCGCGGGCGGCTTTGGATTGATAACAGCCTATGCTGTTGGGCTGATTCCTTTTTTAATTCTTCTGGGCATGAGCATCATGGGTCTTTCTTATAATTTGAGACTGATCCCCGAACGGTTTACAGGCCATAAAACCATGCGGATAAGGGATATCCCAGGATCGAAAACAGCGCTGATTGCCATGTCATGGGGAATCGTGACTTCTCTTTTGCCCCGATTGTCCGGATCTGAGAATATTCATTTGAGTACGGTCATCATATTCCTATGGTCGCTGAGCCTGGTATTTGTGCGAACCGCATTTTTTGACATTCTCGACATGCAAGGTGACCGCATTATAGGAAAGGAGACCATTCCCATACTTCTTGGAGAAAAACGAACAATACGCATTTTAAAAACAATACTGATCGCCAATTTTGGGATTCTGATTTTTTCAAGCGCGTTTCAGCTGATTTCAAGCCTGGGATTTATACTTGCCATCTGTCCGGCCTTTATTTTTGTCATGCTCACAGCCCATGATCGGGGCTATATGCTTCCCGGAATTCGACTGGAATTTCTGGTTGAAAGTAATTTTATCATGGCGGGTGTGGCGGCATTCATCTGGTCGCTGGGTTAACCGCTGTTTATTTCCAGATCGCCGGTTCCGTGCCGGCGATCAGTCTTTTGATGTTATCCCTATGGCGAAAACAGATAAAAATCGTGATAATAACGGCACACCCGGTCAGAATTTGCGAGTGAGTCGCCTTCCAGACGGCAACCGGCAAAACAGCGGCTGAGACTAGGGAAGCCGGTGAAACACGGTTCGACCAGCAAACCACCATGATAAACACCAGAATCGAAATAACCGTTGCCACCGGTGAAATGACACAAAAACATCCTGCAGCGGTGGCCACGCCTTTACCGCCGTTTTTAAACTTCATATAAACAGGGAAAAGGTGCCCCATGAAAGCCGCCAAAGATACCAGCGCAACAAAAAGAGCACCCCAGGCATTATTTGCAGAGGCGATGGATGCGGCCAACCAGACCGGAACAGCCCCTTTCAGGATATCGCCGGCAAGGGTGATAATGCCGAGCTTTACCCCTGTCTCGCGTGCCACATTCGTTGCGCCGATATTTCCGCTTCCCGTCCGTCTGATATCAACGGACGTAAACAGGCGCGTCAGGATGAGTCCCCAAGGGATGGAACCCAGCAGATAAGCGAAAACAGGCAAAACCATAAATTTGAACATCTTAACTCCATGTTGCTAAAAAGATGCCGGAAGGATAACTCATGCCAATCTATAAGATCGTTTTTGGACAAGGATGATCATGTATCGTATGACACTCTACTATAACAGAACTCGTTGAAATATAAAGCCTAAAATGAAACCCGTAATAGCTCCCATAGAAGATATCCTCGACCTTCACACCTTTAATCCCAAAGAAATACCGGATCTTCTTTCAGATTATTTCGCAGCCTGTATCGATGCCAAGATTTATTCGGTAAGGATTGTCCATGGAAAAGGACAGGGGATATTAAGAGAACGGGTCCGAAGTATTTTAAAAACCCACGACCGGGTTGAATCCTTTCGAAACGCTCCATCCGAGGCTGGTGGCTGGGGGGCCACCCTTGTAAATCTCAAACGTAAATAGTGTCCATCGATAAATGGTCTTTTTGCTCAATCTCTGCGTTATGCTCAAAAAATAATCCTCGGAATATTACACATATGCCTGCGGTAATTTTTTTCGCATGCCTTCCGTCTTCGCCTGAAGGCTACGCCGGACAAGTGATCTTGAACAAAAATCCTCATTTGTGGATGGACACTAACTATCGGCAAAAATACAATATTTTTTCTCCTTTTCTTGTTACCTAAATTTCTTAGCATGTAATAAATGTAATAATAATTGGGTCATTC
>JBAUWG010000486.1:0-13424 GCA_049583675.1 Desulfobacterales bacterium
GCGTAAAGGCATTTCTGGTCGACCTTGGCATTTCCGCCGCGCGTCTAACCACCATCAGTTACGGCGAGGAGCGTCCAATAGATCCCGCTCATAATGAAGCAGCCTGGGCCAAGAACCGACGGTGTCACTTCGTTATAAATTAATTGAACGTTCCGATTTCATAAACCCAAAAGGGATATCGGGATATTGGCAAGAAAATACAATTATCCCGACATCCCTCAAATTTGTGACTAACCATGGATAAACGTATCAGTATTATCTTGTCGGCGATGATTTTTTTGACCGGATGCGCGCTTCAGCGAGATGTCGTGACGCTGGATGATCGTTTGGCTCAAGCGGAAAAGCGCTATTCCGATTCGGAACTTAAAAACAAAAAGCTGGAAGCAAAATTAGATGAATACCGCAATGCCAGCGAGCAGTATGATAAAGAGGTCCGAAGCAAAACCGCCGGTCAGAATGCAGATATTGATCAGCTCCAGGAAGAAATCCGACTATTAAAGGGAAAACTTGAAGAAACAGACTATTTATTGAAGCAGAAAATAAAAGCGTTTGATGAATTAACTGAACAAAGAGAAAAAAAACTGGAGGCCCTTGACAAAGCCTCAAATTTAAATAAAGACCGAATCGCGCGCCTCGAACAATATCTGAATTTTGATTCAACGCAATCGGTTCAGAAAAAAAAGTCGGTATCTGGAACAACGTCCGGGAAACAGGGCAAACATAAACTTTCAGAAGATGACGCATACAAAGCTGCAAAACAGGCTTATGACAAAGATGACCTTAACGCCGCCCGAGAAGAATTTCAAAAATTCATAACAGAATATCCCAAGTCGATCAATGCCGACAACGCCCAATTCTGGATTGGTGAAACCTACTATCGCGAAAAATGGTACGAGAAAGCGATTCTGGAATACCAGAAGGTTATCGAAAAATATCCAAAAGGGAATAAGGTGACGGCATCACTTTTAAAACAAGGATTCGCTTTTTTGAACCTGGGGGATAAAGTAAATGCGCGTCTCATTTTATCGGAACTTATCAAAAAGTATCCGAAATCAAATGAGGCAAAAATCGCGGAACACAAGTTGAAAGGGATGACGCCTTGACAGGTTCGAAATTGATATTGGATGCCGACTGCCGAATGCATGATATAGCGCTTTCTGTCAGCACCCTCTTAATGCTTTTCGGCGTCATGCATCCAAATTGCGCTTCGCTTTCAGCTATGACCTGACAAGAAAGCGCGTGGAATGATAACAGTTATCGGCATAGACCCCGGTTTATCTGCAACAGGTGTTGGAATTGTCAGGGGAACCGGGCTTAACGTTGACGGCTTCTCCTTCGGCAGTATTCAAACCTCAAAAAATCTTCCGTTACCGAGCCGCCTCGATCAAATTTTTTCAAATCTTGTTAAGGTATTAAAAGATGAAAAACCGGACCTTATGATGGTGGAAGATGTATTTTCCATTGAAAAATTTCCGAATGCGGGAATAACATTGGGAAAGGTCACCGGTGTGGTTCTTCTGGCAGGATGCCGTCTGGAAATACCCGTTGTCGAAATTTCGGTTCGTGAATCCAAACAGGTATTAACCGGAAACGGCAATGCAACAAAAGCACAGCTTGAAATGGCCGTTCGCAGTTTATTAAACCTGGCGGCGCCGATTCGGCCGTATCACGCTTCCGATGCCATGGGACTGGCCTTGGTAGGATTGTTCCGTCATAATCATTATGACTTGAATAAAACCTCGTACAAAAAATAAAACAGGATATAATGATCGGGTACCTTGAAGGAAAACTTTTAAAAAAAAGAGACGACCGGATACTTGTTCTGGCCAATCAGCTCGGCTATGAAATTTTACTCCCTGCGTTTGTTATGGATACATTCAGGGCAAAATCCGTAGAAGACCACGTATCCCTTTATATTTATTATCATCAGACCGAGCGCCAGCCGAAACCGGTCTTGATTGGGTTTAACCTTGAGGTCGAGAAAGAATTTTTCCAACACTTTATCTCTGTTGAAGCCGTGGGCGTCTTGAAAGCGATAAAGGCTTTGACCATCCCCGTTCGAGACATCGCGAGGGCCATAGAATCAAAAGATGTCAGCAAGCTCAAGCACCTAAAGGGCATCGGCGACAGGACGGCACGAAAGATTATCGCGACACTTGAAGGCAAGATGGATAAATTTGCGCTGATTCAGCCGTCTCAAAAGGTCGAGGCTCCCGAGGTAGAAGATTTGTCTCAGCAGGTTCTTGACGTCCTTGTGGCACAGTTGGGATACAAAACGGCGGCGGCAAAACAGATGGTGATCGACGCGATGAAGCGCAACACTGCTATTTCAACTCCGGAAGAACTTTTTGAAGAAGTATATCGCGGAGAAAACACCGGAAGTTGACCCGCCTGCCATTCAAGGCACGCGGCGGCGAATCGGATATTCAAGGTATTCATTTTAGTCATTTTGTCATTCGAAATTCGGATTTGTTTCGGATTTCGATATTCGAATTTCATCTGAGCATGACCTTCCGTTCAGTCGCTCGTTAAGGGTTATGTCGAGTATCTAATTTATTGATTAGCCAATGAAGGATGAAATGCTGACTAACAATCCAGACAAACAAGGTATTCTCACAGGATCCTGCCTTCCGATGGATAATGAGCCGGAAATCCTTTCTTTACGGCCGGATCGGTTCGAAGATTATGTCGGCCAATCCGAGGTGGTCGAAGCCCTCAAGATCGCCATTGAAGCAGCGTTACAGCGAGAAGAGCCGGTGGATCACATCCTTTTCCACGGACCGCCCGGCCTGGGAAAAACCACGTTGGCTCACATTATCGCCAATGAAATGGGAGGCAACCTTACATCGACATCCGGCCCATCCATTGAAAAAGGCGGAGATTTAATCGGCATTTTAACGCATTTGGAAGACAGAGACATTCTGTTCA
This sequence comes from Desulfobacterales bacterium, assembly GCA_049583675.1. Classification (GTDB taxonomy): domain Bacteria; phylum Desulfobacterota; class Desulfobacteria; order Desulfobacterales; family UBA11574; genus UBA11574. Next base: position 2,929 of record JBAUWG010000486.1, read on the forward strand.
TCGATGAGATTCACAGAACGCCGAAGATTGTCGAAGAATTCCTGTATCCGGCCATGGAAGATTTTGCCGTCGATTTCGTGTTTGACAAAGGGGTGCATGCCCGCAGTCACCGGTACCGTTTGAATCGCTTTACGCTGGTGGGTGCAACCACTCGGGTCGGACTGTTATCCGCTCCTTTGCGCGACCGGTTCGGTATTTTCAGGAGTCTTGATTTTTACAATGAAATAGACCTGTCAAAAATTATCCGGCGTTCGGCGTCCCTGCTTAAGATTTCTATCGACGACCATGGAGCAAAGGAGCTTTCAAGTCGATCCAGAGGAACGCCCCGGATCGTAAACAGGCTTCTAAAGCGTGTCAGAGATTATGCCCAGGTGCGTGCGGACGGCAGGATTACTAAAAAAATCGTCGAAGCCGCGTTGGTTTTGGAAGGTGTGGATGAAAAAGGGTTGACCGACCTTGACCGCAGATATTTAAAAACCATCATCGAATTTTATAAAGGCGGTCCGGTGGGTATCGAAGCAATTGCAGCGACCCTCCAGGAAGAAACAGACACGCTGGTGGATGTCGTTGAGCCATATCTTTTAAAAATCGGGCTTGTTACGAGAACCTCTGCGGGGAGGAAGGCTTCAGCAGCGGCGCACAAACATCTCGGATTCAGCTTTCAAAAAAGAATTTTTGAGTAATTGGCGATTCCGTAAGAAAATGAAACTTGACTATGTCGATTATTTCACTGCTGACAGACTTTGGCACTCATGATGCTTATGTCGGCGTCATGAAAGGCGTTATCCTTTCTATCAACCCTTCGGCCGTAGTGATTGATGTTTGTCATGATGTCGATCCGCAGGACTTGATCGGGGCGGCCTATCTCATAGCATCTTTTTACAGATATTTTCCCCAGGGAACCATACATATGGTTGTCGTAGACCCGGAGGTTGGCGGAAATCGATCAATCGTAGCCGTTAAATTGGCGGGACATATTTTCCTCGCACCCGATAATGGGGTTCTAACCCTTCTCATGGATGAAAACGATATCGATGCCGTCATTCGTGTTGAGAACCCTCACTATTTTTTAAACGAGGTCAGTCACACTTTCCATGGTCGGGATATTTTTGCGCCTGTTGCGTCTCATCTTTCCAAAGATGTTCCTATCAATCAATTAGGTCGAACCTTAATGCCGAAAGATCTAATTCACCTGAATATTTCAAAGCCGCATTTTCCGGAAAAAGATGAACTTATCGGATCAATCATATCCATTGACCACTTTGGAAACTGCATTTCGAATATTGATGAAAAGCGTCTCAAAGAATTTATTCAAACCGGCCCTGAAAAAACACTTGAAATCAAAGTTGATAAAACTGTAATTAAACATTTGGCCCAAAGTTATTTAAACGCGGCGCCCGGGGATCCTGTTGCCGTTATCGGAAGCTTCGGATTCCTTGAAATTGCAATCAATTGTGGAAATGCCAGCCGCCGATTAAAAGTATCAAAAGGCGATACCGTTACGGTAAAATTAAAGCCCGGACCGTAACAGTTTAAGTATACCTGAAGCGGCAATGGTTTCAAAGCCCTGAACAAATACGATATTCAACCCCATATCGGGAGATACGTTGTGAATAACATTGCAAAGGATTTTTCCATTATCGATAAAGAATTGACTGTAGACGGCACGATCCATACCCGTGGCAGGCTTATCGTGAAAGGTGTGGTAAAAGGTACGGTTATCGGAGAAAATGTTGTCATTGCCGAAGAAGGATCGATGTATGCGAATGTAAAGGTTGCCAGTATGACCATCGGCGGCACTTTCGAAGGAGAACTTAGAGCACTCAAGGAGCTGGTTATATTGGCCACGGGAAAATGTTCGGGTAAAGTTGTATGCAAGGATTTGGTGGTGGAAACCGGTGCAATTTTGAACGCTCATGTTACGAGTCTTTCTGCTAAAGAGTCCGATCTAAGCATTCAAAATTCTTTGGATAAGGATAATATATCCTAATGCTGAAAAAAATAATATCCGGCGGTCAAACCGGTGCCGATCAGGCGGCTCTCGATGTCGCCATAAAACTCGGAATTCCGCACGGCGGTTGGATTCCCAAAGGGCGAAAAACTGAAACCGGCCTTTTGGACCTTAAATATAAGCTCACGGAAATGGAAACCGCCGACTATAATAAACGGACCGAACAGAATGTCATCGATTCAGACGGCACACTAATCATATCCCACGGCAGGCTCACCGGCGGCTCCGATTATACCCGAGAAATGATCCTTTTACATCATCGTCCTTGGCTTCACATTGATCTGAATAAAACCAGCGCTTTTCAAGCTGCCGAAAAAATCAAATCATGGCTCGCTGAAAATGACATCGAAGTTTTGAACGTTGCAGGTTCCAGAGCGAGTAAAGATCCCGCGATATACCAGGCGACGGTCGACATTATAGAGACCGTTTTTTATCTTGACCTTGTCGATGACACCGTGCAGGCCTCTTTCACTGTCACCCCGAAACGCCGCGCGAAAATGAGAAAAGAAATTCTGCCCCGAACCGTTGAAGACGCTGCAGATAAACTCCTGACAAAATTGTCGCTAAGGGACAAAACCATGATCGCGAATATCCCGAAAGACAGATTGACGGATCTTTACCACTCCCTCGGATCTGATTTACAAAACGAAGTGGGGTTGTGGCTGACCAACGAGTTACTGTTGGATTCCTGCCGTTTGATGTCCGGCGATGAGTATCTGGATGAAAACGGCGCTTCTCTGATTATCGTCAGAGCATTATGGGTAAAGCTGCAAAAAACCAATGTATTGAAGATTGTGAGATAAAAGAAAAATGATACGGCACATTGTTTTTATTTGTACCGGTAACATATGCCGGAGTCCCATGGCGGAAGGCTTGATGCGGCATAAAGCCAAAGAAGCAGGCCTCCCTGACCTCATGGTTTCATCCATGGGTATCCATGGACTGTATGATTCCCCGGCCACCGAGTATGCCCAAAAAGTGTGTAAAGAAGACGGTTTCGACATATCATCCCACAAGGCGCGATATCTGATGGGAGATGAGTTGGAAAAAGCGGATCTTATTTTATGCATGGAACCAGTTCATATTAAATTCGTTGAGACCTTTTTTCCATGGACCCGAAAAAAAATCTTTCTTCTGGGGGCCTGGCCGGACAAGGCCACCCGTAAAAGTGCCATTCAAGACCCCATGGGCGGTTCGTACGAAAAATACCAGCAGGTATTCGACCTTATCAAACATCATATTGAACGTATTTTTCCGCTTCTGTAGACGAAACCTATTTTCACTTTCCTCTTTCCTGTTTTGAGTGCTTACACTCAACCAGAGGACTCGTCCTTGCCAAAATTTGCTCCATGCACTCTTCCAACGGCTTTCCAGTGTCAACACGTAGATGCATCACATCACTCAATTCATTCAAAGGTTCAAATCGCTTCTTGAATTCTTCATAATGACGGTACCGAGCGTCTGAAACCGGATGACCGGCTTCGCGGTTCAAGAGACGCGCTTTAATCAAATTTTCTTTTAACGCGCATTCGACAAAGATAATATTTGCATCAATATCGTTTGCCAAACGCATGGCCTCAGCGCGATGATGTTGCCGGCCATATGTCGCGTCCAAAATAACCGATCTCCCGTGTTCGATTTCTTCCTGGGCTGACAGAAGAAGCCTTCCATACGTAAGAGAACTGGCGCCTTTAGAATAAATGCCGGTTTCAAACGGCAGATCCGATCGATCGCCGGGTTTCAGACCGTACAATTCTTTTCGGATTACATCGGATTGAAATGATCGAATACTCAAAATTCTGGAAAGTTCCCCTGCGATCGTGCTTTTCCCCGAACCCGGCATCCCGCACACGACCCAGAGTGTGGGGCGTGTGAAACGCCCGGCGTATTGATAGGCGAGGTCCAAAAACTTGCGCGTTTTATTGACAAGTTTTTCTTGTTCCTGTTTGCCCAGCCCCCCTTCTTGAAGATGAATGCAATTCACCTTGCACCGTACAAAAGCCCGGTAACATTTGTAAAAATCAATAAGAACAAAAACATCCGAATCTTGTGTGTGTTTTGCATAGGCATCGAGCAGCTCTCCGGCAATCCGTGGAAAACCTTCGAAATCAAGATCCATGGCCAAAAAAGCCAGATCCGATGTCACATCCTGGAATCTGAAACGATCATTAAATTCAATACAGTCAATGATCTGAATCGCTTCATCGGTAAAATAGATATGTCCGGTTCTCAGATCACCGTGACAGTCTCGAATCTTTTTGTTTTTGATCCTATTGTTAAAAAGTTCTTTCTTTCTGTGCAAAAAGGACAGCGTTGAGGATCTGACAATCTGAAATAGGTCTTCATCAAGAATTTCTCCCGAGAACATTATCGTCTGCCGAAAGTTTTCTTCACAATTTGAAAGAACGGTCTCCCAGGCTCCGGATGCATGAATATGCTCGACCGATGGACTTTGGTTATAAAACCTTGCAAGAATTGCAGCGAGTTCTATAACAAGATCTTTGTTAATCATTTTTCTTTTCAACAGGTTGAGCATGGAACGATCCGCAGGAAGCTGTCGCATTTTCACCGCATATTCTACGGGGATGCCCGGCCCGTTGAGATGGTATTTGCCGTCTTTAAGATTGATAGAGACCACATCAAGATAGACGTTGCGAGACAAACGTTTATTCAGGATCACTTCCTGGCGGCAGAAATAACAGCGTTTTTTTAACGTCGTGAAATCGAGAAAATCGAGGTTGACCGGTTTTTTAATTTTATAGACATAATCGCCGGTGAGAAAAACATGAGAAATATGCGTTTCCCGCTGTTCTATACTGCTCACGGGGTGAGGATAGAATTCCGGCCGGCTCATTGCCTCAAAAATTTGACTTTGATGATTCATCTTTGTTCCAAATCAAGATGTTGATATGAAATTTTCTGATCAAAGATATATCAAAATATTACAATATTATAGACTGTTTGTCCACAAGAAAGAAGACTCATTTTTTTAAGGAAAATCCCCGGAGGTGATTTTTCCTCACATGATCGTGAAAAGGTCTCACTCAAAATGTTCTGTCTTGATATCCGGTTTAAAACGTTTTATAAAAAATTGAATACATTTTTGGGGAAAAAATAGACATGATTTAGAAGCTTCTAATAACAGCATCAGAAAAATACGCCATGAAAATACAATCAAAGCTGCCGGATGTCGGTGTCACCATCTTCACGACCATGTCAACACTGGCGAACGATCACCATGCCATCAATCTTTCCCAGGGCTTTCCGGATTTCGATGCTCATCCGGACCTTCTGGCCCTGGTCGACGAATTTATGCGTACCGGACACAACCAGTATGCGCCGATGCAGGGCGTACGAGCCCTGCGGGAGCGGATTGCGGAAAAAGTCTTTGAGCTGTATCATGCCGATTATGATCCCGACGCTGAAATTACCGTGACATCCGGGGCAACAGAGGCATTGTTTGCCGCCATCAGCGCGGTGGTTCACCCAGGAGACGAAGTGATCATTCTTGAACCGGCCTTTGACTCGTACGTGCCGGTGATTATGCTCAACGGCGGCATCCCCGTGTATGTGGAATATAAGTTTCCGGACTACCGGATCGACTGGGATGATGTCAGAAATGCCCTGTCTCCCAAAACCCGGCTCATTATCATGAATTCACCACATAATCCCACCGGCGCCGTCTTTACGGAATTCGACATTGCAGAGCTCAAAAACATTATACGGAATACGGATGTATTGATTTTGAGCGACGAGGTTTACGAGCATATTATTTTTGACGATATACGGCATGAAAGCGTCTGCCGGCATCCTGAGCTCTACCAAAGGAGCTTTGTTGTCAGTTCCTTTGGAAAAACTTACCACACCACCGGCTGGAAGATCGGATATTGCCTGGCACCGGCGCCGCTGTCCAAGGAATTTCAAAGAGTGCACCAGTTTTTAACCTTTGCATCCAACACGCCGATTCAATACGCGTATGCCCGATTCATGAACAACAAAGACATTTATTTGAGCCTGCCGGCATTTTACCAGCAAAAACGTGATAAATTTTTATCGCTCATCCGGGATTCCCGGTTTAAAGCCCTGCCCTGCCGGGGCACTTACTTTCAGATGCTGGATTATTCGGCGATATCCGATGAATCGGATGTTGAATTTTCAAAAAGGATGACCATAGAACACGGTGTGGCATCGATTCCGCCTTCTGTTTTTTACCACCGCCACGTCGATCATAAAGTGCTCCGATTCTGTTTCGCCAAAAAGGATGAAACCCTTGAAAAAGCTGCGGAGAGATTATGCAAGATTTGAAAGTCACATTGATTCAAAGTGAACTGGTCTGGGAAGATATTGATTCGAATCTCAGTGAATTTGATACCAGGATAACCGCCGTTAAGGAAGACACCCATCTCATCATACTGCCGGAAATGTTCTCCACAGGCTTCAGCATGAATGCCGCGAATCTGGCACAGGACATGGACGGGTCCGCGGTTCGATGGATTCAAAAAAAATCGAAGGATATCCATGCCGATATCGTCGGCAGTATCATCGTCAATGATAACGGAAAATTTTACAACCGGTTGGTCTGGGCAAAACCCCAAGGGGCCCTATTGACTTATGACAAAAGGCATCTCTTTCGAATGGCGGGCGAAGAAAAGATATACAGCGCCGGGAGCGAAAATATTACCGTTGAATTAAAGGGCTGGAAAATCAGGCCCTTTATCTGTTACGATCTTCGGTTTCCGGCCTGGACGCGAAACATGAAAAACCAATATGATGTGGCTGTATTTATTGCCAACTGGCCTGAAAGACGCGCGGAACACTGGAAAACCCTTTTGCAAGCCAGGGCCATTGAAAATCAGTGTTTTGTTGTCGGCGTCAACCGTGTCGGAACAGACGGAAACGGCCTGGCTTACAGCGGAGATTCTTCCATCATCGATCCATGGGGAGCCGTCATCTTTCAAAAAAGCAGCCATCCGTGTACGGTTACAGTTCAATTACCATATGATCTTATTAAAAGATCCAGAAAAGACTTTCCGGTTTGGATGGATGCCGACGATTATGCCCTTCGCTTATCCTAATTCCCATTCAATTTGATCGAAGACGTCTTCGAGCTGATACAGCGTTTTGTCGGCTTCGGCCAGGTTCCAATCCGCAATATGTGCTTCAGCTTTTTTGTGAAGCGTGCGGAGGTTGTCTTTATGCTTAAGCAGAATTTCTCTGAAAGGGGGGCTTCCTTCCGCGTCGTAAAGAAGCCTGTCCACTCTTCCCGCGATGTCAAAGATCGAAAGGTCGTCTCCAATCCATTTCCCATCAAGAAAACTCAATGCTTTGGCGATCTTCGGATAGTCCGCTTCCAGGCCTTTTTTATGATAGGTTCGAACCCGTACGGTCAATTGCATATATTTGCTCATGGGCTTTTTTCTCCTTCAAAACGCCTTTGAGTCATATTGGGGCATAAACTTGAGACTTTAAATAAAATTGCAGCGTCGCCAAGCATCAATCACATGGCAATTCGATTTCTTTTAAAACCCTCAGCGCTTATCGATGGGAAGGTATTGCATCTCTTTCGGACCCGTATAAATCTGCCGGGGCCGGCCCAGTTTCCATTTCGGGTCGTCAATGCTCTCTTTCCATTGAGCGATCCATCCCGGGAGGCGACCGATGGCGAACATTACCGTAAACATGTTGGTGGGTATTCCCATGGCCCTCAGAACGATGCCGCTGTAAAAGTCGATGTTCGGATACAGGTTGTGCTCGATGAAGTACTCATCTTTTAACGCCGCTGCTTCCAATTCCTTTGCTATATCGAGCAACGGATCCTTTATGTTGAGTTTAGTCAGCACTTTGTCGCACATTTTTTTCATTATTTTGGCCCGGGGATCATAGGCCCTGTATACGCGGTGTCCAAAACCCATAAGGCGAAACGGGTCATTTTTGTCTTTGGCCCTTTCAACCGCCCGGCGAAAGTCCCCGCCGTCTTTCTGAATATCGGAAAGCATTTCGATGACCGCCTGATTGGCGCCGCCGTGCAAAGGGCCCCAAAGGGCTGCGATGCCGGCTGAAATAGCGGCATATAAATTGACTCTTCCGCTTCCTACGAGCCTCACCGCCGACGTCGAACAGTTCTGTTCATGATCGGCATGAAGAATCCAAAAAACATTCAGTGCCTGCACCAGATCTTTGTCCAAAGGATAGGGTCTCACCGGGGTATCGAACATCATGTTTAAAAAATTGGCGCAGTAGGACAGGTCGGGTCTCGGATAGACCACCTTATGGCCTCTGGATATTTTATAGGACATCGCGGCCATGGTTCGAACTTTGGATAAAAGACGAATAACGGTAATGTTAATCTCTTCTCCAAAGGCCGGGAGTTCCGGATAAAAGCTTCTTAAGGCATTGACCATTGCCGACAGGATGCCCATGGGATGAGAGCCCCTGGGAAAGTTCTGATAAAAAATTTGCAGATCCTCATGAACCAGGGAGTTGTCGTTGAACAGCACCGAAACCTCATTGAGTTGATCCCGGGTCGGCAATACCCCGTTAATTAACAGGTAAACGGTTTCAATAAAGCTCGAATGCTCCGCCAACTGTTCTACGGGTATGCCGCGATACCGTAAAATCCCCTTTTCCCCGTCCATGAACGTGATGGAGCTGGTACAGCTTCCGGTGTTGGCATATCCCGGGTCCAGTGTAATCAAACCGGTCATTCGACGGAGGTTTGAAATATCGATGGCCATTTCCCCTTCACTGCCGACTACAACGGGGAGTTCATAGGTCTTCCCGTCAATTACGAGTGTCGCTTTTTCCATGCTGTCACGCCTTTGAATGAAAGATGAATCATCGCTGTCTTTTTGTATTGTCGGTAAAATTAGCAAAGCACCCAGACTCCTTTTTTGGTATTATATTCTAATTATCTCAAAAAGATATATTCCATATCTCGATGATCGCGGGCCATTTAAAGCCTTGATCAGCGGAATCGTCACCCTTATATTTGTCATTTCTTATGTGAATAGAAAAAATTTTACCATACACAAAGATTGCGTCAACGTCAAGCAACCGATAGAAGCCGTTAAAATATATTTAACAACTATCAATTGCATGAACAGGTGGGCTGTGGTAAATTTATCATTATGCCTTTTAAAGAAAATCTATTGCACAAGATTAAAATAGATCAAGCAGCCAAACACGTCATTGCGTCCATCGGGCCCATAGACAGTGGTCGTAGGATAGACAAAAAAATCATGCGCGGTCTTCTTGAAACGGCGGGTTACCATTACCAAAGAAAGCGTGACCTTGATCTTTATATCAAAGACATCGAGGCTGAGAAGACCCGAATCCTGGTTCTTGACAATGATCTGGCCATATACAACACTTCCATCTATGACGTGGCCATGCGAAAAAGCCCCACCGTCAAGGAGATGATGAATCCATTTAACGTCGTCAAAATACTAAAAGACTCCGATGTGGTGATGAGTAAAAAGGAGGCGTCCGTCAAAACCGTTCAAAAAGAATGCATCGCCAGTCTGGACCTTTCCTTTACCGCCACGGATATTGACGGCATCGTCAACGACGGCCGGGCTTCTCTGGATAATGCTTACGCCGACGGGGTAACCGAATGTCTGGATCTTTTTGCCGAAATTCTAAATTATCATTCTGCACCAATGACCTTCGGCATCCGTCATCACAAGATTGTCGGAAAACTGAGCCGGAAAGAAACCGGAGAAAATCTCTTTGGCCCCATGATCCTTTACAGCATGATTCATAATACCTTAAAACTGGTGGATCAGCAGATCGAAAGCGCTGACAAGGAAAAAATAAAATTTATTCAAAATGTCGCGGAAGGAAAGGAGCGCGCTTCCATGGAAGGTGCAGATGTCCTTCAATACCTTAAATCCGACGCCCTGAAATTGAATGGCATTGGTTAATTGACGGGTCCGGGAGTTATTCCGAAAATGAATAAACAAATTGTGCCGTCAGGCACATCAAGCGTCGGCAGTAAAGAGAAAAAAATCCTTGAAGCCTATCTGGGGAGCTGTGTAGGGGTAACGCTGGTTGATCGCCGGGCCAAGGTTGGCGGATTGCTTCATCTTCTTTTGTCTGAAGCCACAGGGTCGGATCAGCATTTTAATCCTGAAAATTATGCCACCACCGGTTTGCCGCTTTTTTTAAATAAATTGATTGCTGCGGGTGCTTCAAAAGAAAACTTGGAAGCCTATGTGGCCGGTGGGGCACTTATCGGACCGATTTCAGATATGGATTTATCTTTGGATATCGGCGGACGAATTGCTGATAACGTTCAATTATTTCTCGAAGAACATAAAATTCCCATCATTGAGATGGAAACCGGCGGCTATGCCGGTCGCAAAATGAGCCTTGATCTTCATCATTTAAAAACGGCCATTGAACCGTCATGGCAAATCGAGAGCCCGTCACGGAATCCTTTCCAAACCGATATTGTCTTCGATATTGATGAAGCGATTCATCGCGT
>JBAUWG010000487.1:0-4206 GCA_049583675.1 Desulfobacterales bacterium
ACATCGTGTTGTGCAATGCTTATTTTTGTTGGAGATCGATCTTGAAGAAGGGATGCCGATCCGTCAATTAAATCTCGACCTCTTCTTGCTTAAATTATTAAAGTTATAAGTGATATAATATGATCTAATATGTCTAAATTTAATAGTTTATTAATTATTCCGCTTTAGCTCACATACGCTCACTTCCCTGGTCACTTTTTCTGTTTTGATGTCAACGTCCACGTATCAGCAAAAAATGTAAATGTGGATTTGTAGGCCTTAGAACATGGAGAAAGACGATGAAAAAATATATTCACATATCTTTAATTTTATGTCTGGTTTTGATGATTTCCGGTTGTGTCCAATTGCAGGATCATTACGGCAGCGTTAAAATACTTCCCAGCACCGGGGCGAAGGTGACCATCCAGGATTTGATCAATAAATGGAAAGACTACAACATTTATTATGCAGGGTACGGGGTTCGATTGCCGTTAGGCGTTTGGTTCGATCCAAAAGATAATGATACCAGCCTGGTGGGGGATTTATGGAAACCGGTTCGCGATAAAAAGACACTCATCGAAATTACCCAATGGATTTATCCGACCACGCAATATGAACCTTACCTTACCGAAATATTGGGGCCCCACGGACGGTTTTACGGCTATTTGTATTATTCGTACGGAATGGTCGTTTTAAAAAAGATCGGTAAAAATAAAATGTATGTTTTAGACCTCGAGCGGCCGCACGATGAAGGATTGGGGATAGACATGGATTAAAATCCGGTGTCGCGTTGATTCGGATACGTTTCTTTTGTCAAAAAAGTACAGATCAGCGATAAGAAGGCGGCGCCGAGGAGAATATAAATAAGCATCGAATACGCCTCGATCGAGTACCCGCCGGCAATGGATTTTGGATACGCATCCAAAACCCTCCCCAAAACGGGCATAAAAACGGCGCCGCCCAAAAACGGAAAGAGATTGACCATTCCCGTTGACGTGCCGGCGATCTCCACGGGAAAAAGCTCCTTGACGGTGGTAAAGGCAATAATAACCACAGATGAAGCAGATACTGAGAAGATGAAAAATAGGCCATACAGCGCGAAGTGCGGAAGTCCTGACGGGTAAATGCTGAGAATTGCAAATTCGACGACGAGTATCAAATTGCACAGAATAAGCGGCTTCTTTCGGCTTTTCATAATCTTGTCCGACAACAATCCCAACGGAGGGCTGCCGACGATCATTCCCCATGCAATCATGCTGAGCACGCCACCGGTCTGTGCCCGGGTCATACCGTAGACATGCATCAGGTAAGGTCCGCCCCAAAGCGCCCCGAAACCGAAAAAAATCCCGCAATCGAAAAAAAACCATATCGCCACCGGCCAGAAATATTTTTCATAAAAAACGCGTCGGGCCCCTCCCAGCAGCGATATCTGCTTCAGTGGCCGGGTCTTTGTATTGCGGTCATTATCAAGTGCTGCGATGGCAGGCCAGCCTTTATCCTCGGGACGGTCCCTGACAACGAACCATACCAGCGCTACGATAATAAAGGTGCAGCAGCCGATGATCTCAAAAGAGACGCGCCATCCGAGAAACAGCGTCATCACGGCAAGAAACCACGTGGCGGCCAATACGCCGATACCTCCCACTGCATTTAAAATTCCGGTCATAAACGCAAACTCATGGGGACGAAACCAGCAAGACAAGATTTTCATGGTGGGGATGAAAACCATGGAAACACCAAGACCCACCATCACCCTTCCGAAAAAGGCCGCTTTTATGGTTGGCGCGAAACCAAAAAGAATACTTCCTGCTGACGCGATAATTAAGAAAAACGTAACGGATTTCCGGGGACCCAATGAATCTGATAGAAGACCGGCGGGAAGCTGCATAGCGGCATAACAGTAAAAATACACCGATCCCAGAAACCCCATGACGCCGGCGGATGTCCGAAAATCTTTGATGAGATCGTTGGCGACCACGGAAAGGGAGAGGCGGTGGAAATAAACAAAGAAATAGGCCAGAGCCAGCACAATAAACACCAGCCACCTGAAGCGCAGGATCTTTCCTGCAACAGTTTCGTTTATTCTGTCCATATGCATTAAGTTACTTGCTGAATTTGAATGATCCTGCCCCCTGTGTTGTATTGTCTAAAAATACAAATTCCAAGCGCCAAATTACAAATAAATCTTAAATTCCAATATCTGGGATTTGGTATTTGGAATTTCAATAACAAATGAACCGGCAACAAAGCAAATCACGCTCGATAGGAACCGAATCCGGATTCTCTAAATTTTTATTCTTTCTCTTGCCGCTTTGCCATTTCCTCTGTCTTGAGATCCTTTTTTAAAATTTTGCCGACATTTGTTTTAGGCAGATCCTTTCTGAATTCGATTTCGGTCGGCAGCTTGAATGTGGCCATTTTATCTTTGCAATAGTCGATCAGTTCTTCTGAAGTAGCGGATTGGCCTTCTTTTAGTGTTACGAATACTTTGACGGATTCGCCCCGGGTGGAATGGGGGATGCCGATGGCGGCAGCTTCCTGAACTTTGGGATGTTCATAAAATACTTCTTCAATATCACGCGGGTACACATTCAAACCGCCGGATAAGATCATATCTTTTTTTCTGTCGACGATATAGAAATATCCATCTTCATCCATTTTGGCAATATCGCCGGTGTGAAGCCAGCCGTCCGTCAGCGTCACGGCTGTCTCTTCAGCCTTATTCCAGTAACCTTTCATGACCTGCGGACCTTTGACAAGGAGTTCTCCGGATTCACCGATGGGAAGGTCCCTTGTGCCCTCATCAAGATCAATGATGCGGCATTTTGTGTCGGAAATGGGGATGCCGATGCTGCCCACCTTTCGTTTGCCGCCGGCAAAGGGATTGACGTGCGTTACCGGTGATGATTCGGTGAGGCCATAGCCTTCCACAATGACGGCGCCGGTTTTGTTTTCAAAATTTCTTAAGACTTCCACCGGGAGCGGAGCGCTTCCGGAAAAACATCCTTTGATGGACGTCAAGTCGATTTTATCGATATACGGATGATTCAATATCCCGATATACATGGTAGGTACCAGGGGTGCAAATGTCGGCCTGAATTTTTGAATGGCCCTAATCAGCGGCTCGGGCTGGGGCTTTGGGATAAGGATGTCTCCCCATCCCATGTAGATGGCCAGGTTCATTGCGGTGGTCAGACCGAACACATGAAAAAAGGGCAGGGCACCCAGCATGATTTCATCGCTGCCGAAGGTTGGAAACCATGCGGCGAGCTGCTGAACCTGTCTGCTGAGATTGCCGTGGGTCAGCATCACCCCTTTTGAAATACCCGTAGTCCCGCCGGTGTATTGGTACATGGCAACATCGTCAAAGGACAATATGACCTCCGGAAGGTTCGGCTCATTTCGAGCCAGAATATCTTTCCATCGGTAAACATTTTCGGCAGGTTTGACATCTGCGGCAAGTTTTTTCTTTTTGGCTGCCAGGGCAAACAACAGGTTCTTTGGAAAGGGAAGATAATCGCCGATAGAGGTATAGATAATCTGTCTGATCTGTGTTTTGGGTCTCAGATCGATCATGCGGTTTCCCAAAAGATCCAGGGTGATCAACATGCTTGATCCGGAATCATTGAACTGGTGTTCAAGCTCACGGTTGGAATACAAAGGATTGTTCATCACGACGATGCCGCCGATCCTTAATATGGCGTAACAGGCTGCGACGCAGGGAATAAGGTTGGGCAGAAGGATGGCGACGCTGTCGCCCTTTTGAATGCCAAAGGACTTTAAGGCCGCGGCAAAGCGATCCACCATGTCATCGAGACCCTGATAGGTCAGCTTATATCCTTCAAAAAGAAGGGCTGTCTTATGGGGGAATTTGCCGGCGGTCCTTTTGAGAATATCCGGAAGGCATATTTCCTGGTAGGTAATTATTTCCGGGACGTCTTTTTCATAGCTGGCCAACCAGGGCTTATCTTCATATTTAATCTCCGTTGTCATGGGACCCCCTCATGGGCTATGGCACCACTATCGTGCTTTTTACGGCAAATGATCAAACAGGTTGTTGTTGGATAATCGAAGGTTGAAGATGTCGTAACATTGGCCTTGTTAGTGTCCATCCATAAATGGTCTTTTTGCCCGATCTCGGCGTTATGCTCAAAAAATAATCCTCGGAATATCAACTATATGCCTGTGGTTATTTTTTTCGCATGCCTTGATCTCGAACAAAAATCC
>JBAUWG010000488.1:0-9775 GCA_049583675.1 Desulfobacterales bacterium
GAATTCAATTCAAGAATATCGCAGGTGGTGTATGTTTCAGCCACACCTTCGGACTATGAAATCTTAAAGGCAAAAAACGAGCTCGTTGAACAAATTGTCAGACCCACCGGATTGATAGACCCGATGATCGATGTGAGAAAAGCCAGGAATCAGGTCGATGATTTATTGGAAGAAATTCACAAACGGCAGGAAAGGGGTGAACGGGTGCTGGTCACCACATTGACCAAGCGCATGGCTGAAGATCTTACGGAATATTATTCGGATATGGGAATAAAAGTTCAGTATCTCCATTCGGATATCGGCACCTTGGAACGCATGGATATCATCCACGATTTAAGAAGAGGGAAATTCGATGTGCTCATCGGCATCAATCTGCTTCGGGAAGGACTCGACATCCCGGAAGTCTCGCTGGTCGCCATACTCGATGCGGACAAAGAGGGTTTTTTACGATCTGCACGCTCGCTGATCCAGACCTGCGGACGCGCTTCCCGAAATGTTAAAGGGCAGGTGATTATGTATGCCGACTCCGTGACGCGATCCATGCAGCATGCCATCGATGAAACCGATCGACGCCGGAGGATTCAGGAACAATTTAATAAACAACACTCGATTACACCGACGACCATCGAAAAAAAGATTGCACCGGTGTTCGAGGGCCTGGCCGGGATGAGTGATACGCCGTCGGATAAGGTGGCTGAAACGCTTTCGCAATATGAATCAATGGACGATATTGACGCCATTATCAGAAATCTGGAAAAAAAGATGAAACAGGCTGCGAACGAACTGGCTTTTGAAAGAGCCGCTGAACTTCGGGATCAAATCCAGACCATGAAGAAATTGATCGTCTTTGAACTTTGAATGTCGCCCTCTTGCCCCGGAGGACTGTACGTGATAATTTACAAAGGGATTTACTTTAATCTTCAACCGATAAGTAACAGGCAGGCATAACTTGGGATTAGATTTATCAATCGTTGATCATCCCACTTCCGGCATCAGGGATAAGCTGAGCAAGGTTTCCGACAAACCCGGGGTCTACCTCATGAAGGATGCCAACGGCAAGGTCATCTATGTCGGCAAAGCCGGATGCTTAAAAAAACGGTTGGCTTCATATTTTTTGCGATCCGGGAACAGCGCATGGCAAATGGATCTGAAAACACAGATGCTGATTCGCAATATATCGGATATTGAGACCATTATCGCCGGCAGTGAAAAAGAAGCCCTGATTTTGGAATCGAACCTGATCAAACGTTACAGACCGCGATACAACGTCATATTAAAAGATGGCAAAAGGTACCCTTCTTTGCGGCTGGATATCAAGAATCCGTACCCCAATCTCACGATTGTCAGAAAAACAGAAAAAAACAACGGCCTTTATTTCGGTCCGTTTGCATCTTCTACCGCAGTTCGAAAGACCCTCCAAGTGATCCATAAAACATTCAAGCTCAGAAAGTGTCACACAAAAGAATTCAATCGCCGGTCAAGACCATGTCTCAACTATCAAATGGCATTGTGCCTTGCGCCGTGCTGTCTTGATGTCGATAAAAAAATATATGATGACATCATAAAAGAGGTGGTGTTGTTTTTAAAAGGCAAAACCCCGGATTTGATCCGAAAAATAAAGCAGGAGATGATTTCCGCGTCGGATGCGCAGGATTATGAAAAAGCGGCATCGTTAAGGGATAAAATGTTTGCGCTGCAGCAAACATTGGAAAAACAGGTGGCGGTTTCCAATGATTTTATTGACCGGGACGTGCTTGGGCTTGCGCGGTCCGGGGATAATTCTCTTCTCACGATTTTGTTTGTCCGAAGTGGATTTCTCATTGGAACAAGAGATTTTAAATTCTCAGAAATCCTGTCGACGGATATTGAGATGTTCGGTACATTTATCCGCCAATATTATGATGAAACACGATTTATCCCAAAAGAGATCCTTGTGCCGGCATCACTTGAAGATGCCGTATTGATGGAAGAACTCCTCGGTAAAATCAAAGGAGAAAAAGTCAGAATTCTGTCACCCAAGCGCGGCGAAAAAGTCCGTCTTGTCAATATGGCTGATCAGAATGCCAAAAACAACTTGCGTGAACTTTTGACCGAAGCTTCAAAGGATACCCAACTGCTGATCCGCCTCCGTCAACGGTTGAAGATGAATAAAATACCGTGGCGAATCGAATGTTTTGATAATTCAAGCATTTCAGGAAAAGACGCTGTTTCGGGCATGGTTGTTTTTGAAAAAGGAAAGCCGAATAAATCTTTATATCGAAAGTACCGTATCCAAACCGAATTGGCCCAGGATGATTGCGCATGTATGGCTGAAGTCCTTCAGAGAAGATACGGCAAAGGCAAGACATCCGAGCCGTATCCGGATGTCTTGATGGTCGACGGCGGCAAGGGACAGTTAAATACAGCATTTTCGGTGATCCAGGCTCTGGGACTCGATAAAGATATCCAACTCATCAGTATCGCAAAGAAAATTGATAAGAAGGGGGAAACACAAGACAAAATCTACAAGGCCGGCCGAGTCAATCCCGTTAATTTCAGCAGGGAAGAGGACCTTGTGCTCTTTTTAGAAAGGATTAGAGATGAGGCCCATCGTTTTGCCGTCTCGTTTCATCGAAAGCGTCGAAGCAAAACATTCATGCAGTCTTCCTTTGATGCAATCTCCGGGATCGGTGAAAAAAGAAAAAAGATGCTGTTAAAGCACTTTAAAAGTATCAAAAGGATCCGAAAGGCGTCATTGGAGGAACTGAGCGCACTGCCCGGAATCAGCCATAAGCTGGCGGAGACCATCAAAAAGGGGCTGGCATAGGATAGCAGAGGGCAGGGAGCATAGAGCAGAGCGATAGAAGGTAAGAAAGATCAGAAGGTGAGAAGGAGGGAAAGCAAGAGGTCGGAAGTCGAAAAGCAGAGGGACTGCCGACCTTCTTACGTTCTAACCTTCTCACCTTCTTAAAGATAGATCTACCGCAGCAGAAGTACCGAAGATTGACTCCCCTGAATAAGCTTGTCCACCTTGCCCCGGGGAAATATTTTGGTGAGTATGGATTGCCCTCCCATCCACAATGCCATCATTGATCGCTTGGCTTCCTGCGAGATGAATGACTCCAGCGACGTGGTTTCCACCAGTTTAATCCATGCCTTGATTTGGCGGGCATTGTAATATTTCAAGATGGCTTCCAAATTTTTTTCAACTTTGGGTTTCAGCGCTACCTTGTCCGTTAACCCGACGATCTCCAAGTCTGTTTGATACAGTGTCACCATCTGGTTGATCATTTCGATGGATTTTTGGCTGATATTCTCCTGGTCCAGACAACAGACGATTTTGCGAATTTGTTTTTCTTGTTTTACAACAAGAACCGAACATGTTGCATTATTGGCAACTTTTTGGGGCAGATTCAAGCCTCCTTCCCACTGGCAATCTCCTTCTCTAGAACAGCCCATGGCAACCAAATCACTGCCGTCTTCTTGGGTTTGGGCCAATATTTCTTTGACAGGATTGCCGGATCTTAACACGATCCTTAAATCTTTTCTGGCTCCCCGGCAGACGTACAACTCCTCCCATGTACCACTTTTTACCTCGATGAATTCATAGCTGCAGGATCGTTTTTCATATGGAGACTCTTCTTTTTCAAAATGATCCAAAAAGGTTCGGCGATATTTTTTCAATTTTTCGATGAGAGGATGTTTTATTCCGGCGCGGTTGGATGACCGGCCGATGTCCATCGCCTTAGGTCCTACCCCAAGCAAGGTGACGTCCGCCCAAGTGTTTCCGGCCAGTTTGGCCACATCTTTGACAACATGGGCACTGTATGGATGCTGATCGACCGCTACAAGAATTCTCATGATCACCTCTTTTCTCCAAAACATGGAATATTGGAAGGTTGGAATGGAGGAATATTGGGTAGTGAAATGGAACAACTTTATTATTAAGTAATAATCCTTTTAAACCCATTATTCCAATACTCCATTATTCCAAATGTCCTGATTTTTTTCATTCCTCATTGCCAGCAAATAAGAATCGGAGACGGAATATGACTCAACAGTTGAAACCAGTTGCTCTTTTTACTTATGGTGTGGTGGATCGGACACGCCAGCAATCCATAGTCCCGCAACTCATCGCCGATTTCTTCAGGCGCTCCCTGAATCGTGAAACAATTCTCCGGCGGCCATTGATTTTCCGCCAACATCTGTTCTACGGCGTTTAATGTGCCGTCGGAATCCTTTTTAACGGTAATGGACAGTTTCCCCGGTTCCTGAAATTCACAATAAATCAGATCCAGCTTGAGCTTCGAATCTTTAAACATTTTTAAAAACATGGAAATAAGGTTTTTGGACTCGATTTCGCTGCGTACAATCAAGGCAACTTTTTCGATATTGACCAGATTTTTAACAATGATGACCGGGCAGGGGATAAGTCTGTAAAGCCGGGAGTGTATTTTATCATAGAGCTTTTTGGCGGCAAAGCTGTGAAGTGATCCTTCCACAAACAGGTCATAGGATTCTCTTTGAATTTCACGAAGGATTTCATTTTCACGTTCTCCAACCAGCATCTTGGGAGCGCCGAGTTTTGGGCATGACGATTTTTCCGCCCTGATCAATTGTGCAATTTCAAATTCCCCTGTTTCCAACACCGTATTCTCCCAGGTTCGACGGACCCAACCGGTACCCGGCGCATGCGCGTCTTGGTCCGGTTCCTCGACATGAACACAATGGAGTTTTATGTCAACAAGTTGGGACAGTTGGCAAGCATACCTGAGAGCAATACTCGACGCCAAGTCTGCATCAAGGTGAACGAGCATTCTTAACATGATGATCCCCCCTTTGGTTGAATAGACTGATGTAGAAATTCCAAGACTTAAATTATCTTTTGTCTTTTATCTTGCGTTCTGCCTTGGCAACGACTTCTTTGATTTCTCCGAGCTTAAAAGGCTTTGCCAAAAAATCGAAAACCCCTTTTTTAAAAGATTCCTTGGCGGTCTCCATGGTGGCAAAACCGGTGATAACAATTACTTCGGTTTCAGGAGATCGATCCTTCACCCGGGATAAAAATTCCATACCGTCAAGCCCTTCCATTTTGAGATCGGTGATGACGATATCGAAATCTTGTTCCAAGATCCGATTCGACGCCTCCAAACTTCGGGAAAAGGCCTCCACGTCATATCCTGATTTTTCTAAGGCCGGCTTGAGACGTTTCAGGACTATCGGTTCGTCATCCAGAATAAGAATTTTAGTTTTTTGTCTGTCGTCCATGATACCTCCCTTAGATTAAAACCCTGGAACTACCTTTATTAAGAATAATTGATATTTAAACCTTGTCCAGATTATATAATGCGCTATGGAAAATTGGAATGATGGAATACTGGAATATTGGGTACAAGAAAAAAAGGCTTTTTTATAAAGTTGACAGGATGCCTCTCGACCCATCATTCCGCCGTTCCAATATTCCCTCCGATTAAATATATTCTTTTATCAGATCTTGGAAGACGTTTTTGAGTCTATCAATTTCCTGCTCATGGTTCATTTTAACATCAAGTTGACGGGTAAATGCCACCAATAATCCCAGAATTTTCATCTTTTTTTCCATCATCTTAAATTCTAATTTTTTAATTCGGGCGATAACCAGATCCCCTCGAATATCGACGCGAAAATCGCTCTTTACCAGAATTTCCGCTAAAAGTTTAGCCCTGCGTGATCTGCGTGACATGTCGGTGACACCGCCGAGGAATCTGAAATAAGCATAGTTGTCATTCAAGTTATCACTGATATGCCCGACAATCATATTAAAGTGATATCCAAGACGCAGGTTAATATTGACATACTCCTTTGATAAAACGGCAAGATTTTGTCCGACATATTTCGGTGTTGCCATGGATGATGAAAAGGTGCGGGTCAGACTTGACATGAAACTGCCGAAATCCACGGACATCGGCTCTGTATCCCAAGCGCCGGGCACTGAGAGTCCTTCCAGAAATGCTCTCATGGGGACGGAACCGATATTTTGAGGATCAACCTCTGAAACGTTTGGGGATCCATTGATGCCGCCGCCGATGTCGATCAAAATAAGGTCCAAGGGGATCGTAAATTTCAATTTCCGACCGGTACCGGCTGCATCACCAATTTTGGCATATTCCAGCCCGATTAATTCTTCCACAGCTTTCTCATGGACATATCGCGTAATATCATGAAACGTTTTACATCCAGACGGCGTAAAGTTTTTTTCGGAAGGGTCCAACAGGTTCAATGACGCAATTTTTTTCAAAACTCTTTGTAACAAGCGATATTCATAAGTTGTCTCAAAGGTTTCCTCGGCGAATTCGTAATAACACAATGCTTTGACCGCTCCCTCATAAACCACATTTTCCCGTGCATCCACGGTGATGATTTGTCCGGGGCGCAGAAGTTGCGTGGCAATACCCGTATTCACAATGGTCGGCACTCTGAATTCTCTTGCGATGGTTGCCATGTGACCGGTTGGAGAGCCCACATCGGTGATGATGGCACTGGCTTTTTTGATGACCTTTCCCAGACGAGGAGATGTATAGGCGGTCACCATAACCGCTTCGCTGGGGAAAGCATCAAGATCCTCTTCGGTCGTAACCAAAAATACTTTGCCGGTGGAAATTCCTTCCTGAGCAATGGACCCTTTGTCGCGGAATATAACCGGAAAATCATCCAAAACAGATGAAATGTCACACACCAGTTTGGAGACTTGATCCTTAATATTGAGAGACCTGGCCTGCAAAATAACAAGGTTATCTTCGTCGTCAATGGCCCACTCGATATCTTGGGGTTTTTTAAAATACCGTTCAATGGTCAATCCGGCTTCGGCAATCTGTTTCATCTGTTCATTGTTCAAACAGGTTTGGGTCTGCAAGTCCTGATGAACCTCGCTGATCTCCGTCCCCCCGCCTTTTTTGGGCACCAGCTTTTCAGGTTTCCGGACGACATCCAAGGACTTCAATGGATACGGTTCTTGCCGATCCATCGTATATAGATCCGCCTTTGCTTCTCCGGAGACGACAGGAGCACCAAGTCCCCACGTGGCATTGATCAACATGACGTCACGTTCCGGATCTCTCGGATCGAGTGTGTAAAGGACACCGCTGACCTTGGCGTCCACCATCAGTTGGCATGCCACGGCCATACTATCCTCATAATCCAAAAGTTCTTTTTGCCGTTTGTATTCCATCACCGTATCGGAAAACAGGCTGGAAAGGATGGATTTGTAAGCCTGTAAAATATTCCCCCGGGGTTCATTGAGAAGACTTAGATATTGTCCCGCAAAGGTATGTTCCCGGTCTTCATTCATGGCGCTGCTGCGAAGGGCGAGCATCACATCTTCGGGATTTATTCCCTGATAGAGTCTGTCCAGACTTCTAAAAATTTCTTTTTGCAAAGGTGTGGGAACCTTTCCGTCCAGTATGAGTTTTCGAAGCTCCTCTGCGGTCTGGTTTCCGGATGCATCTCTCTGCCGCCAGGCGGCGTTTAATGCATTCATTTTTGGCTGAAGACGATTGTATTCCATGAATGCTCTAAAAGCCCGGATAGTAATGGCAAATCCCTCCGGCGCCTTCAGTCCGAGAAGGTTTTTAATTTCCGCCAGGTTGGCGTTTTTCGCGCCGACGACGTCGGTAAGGTCATCGGTTACCAGGCTATAGGGCATGGTGTATTCCGTTTGGGGGATGACCGGTCTTCCGGCCAATTCCTCTTCAATATCTTGGTTGATGGCGTCGAAGGCATCATAAAGATCAAGATATTTTTTAGGCGCCATGGTATTTAAATTGTATATGAGTTTATAAACGAGATCCGACATTTGAAGGCATGACGAACGAATGTATTGCTGATCGAAAATGTATGCGCCCCCCAATTTGGTTCCCATCCCGGCCATTAATTCCAGTACCTGATTGTTGTATTCCAAAACTTTTTGAAATACGCTAAACACAACGCTAAAAGGCACCTGTGAAACAGATTTCTTGCGGTTTCCGAAAGCCGATTTTATCCATTTTGTGAATGTACTCATGAATAATCGTCCATTAACCCGGATACTTCAAGCGTGTGAGGCGTTCATTCTGAAAATTTTCATGAGATATTCGGGTTAGTGAGCGCCACCACCCTTGCCGGTTCCAAAAAAGAAATCCATCGCCAATCCCGCGGCAACAGCAATCAACACCGCGAAAAAACCATATAAAAGACTTTGATTAAAAGCAAGCGAAGACAGCATCAAAGGAATTCCTTCTTCCTTTACTTTGAGTTGATGCTTGGAAGTATCTACGATGCGACCATCGTGAATTTCCATAACCTTTATCTCATACTCTCCGACACGTATTTGCGGCGGCAACCAGACATCCGCTGTAAAAGATTTTTCAGTTTCGTTTTTTTGCCCAAACTTGATTTCACCCGGATGAGACGCATAAATTCCATGCTTTTGTTTTAATTTTAAAAACTCATTCGCCAGCGCGTCCCTTTCTGCCTGCGGTGCTTCGATCTCCATTTCCTTTTTCAAATATTTGAAACCGATACCCAGTTTTTCCAAAGTATTAGGGTTTGACACACCCGATTCCATGTTCGGTTTGGAGGAATACAGAATATAGAGATTCGGGACTTTTTTAAAATGGACATCACCCAGATTCATCCACAAAAGGCCCAATGCCTTCCCTTTCTTTTTCAATGTCAATGCTTCCTGTTTTCCGCTGACAAGAACCACCACGTCATTTTCGATGCCGATCTTGCCTGAAACGGTCAATTGCGTGCCATTGAAAAAAGCGCCGATGACAATCAGATTGGGCTCGTTTTTCGTTGTATCAGACACCGTTGAACCGGCGAGTTGAGGACGCCAAATAAAGATTACCATCATGATGGTAATGAGTATCCGGATTCTATTCCGTATCATTTTAATGACCTCCTTTTAAAGCTAACATAATATGCGGCGTGAGCAAAAGATCAAGAAGCATTTTAACCATAACGATCAAAACCAGTGAGGCCAGGAGGATCTTCAGTTGATCCCCTTTAAGTTTTTTGCTGATTTTGGCGCCGAATTGAGCACCCAGCGTTGATCCGAGCAGAAGGATCAATGCCAGGATAAAGTCCACGGTATGGTTGCTGTAAGATTGCATGATGGTGACGTCGACACATGTAAAAAGGATCTGAAAAAGGCTGGTCCCGACGACCACATGCATGGGCATCCGCAGAAGGTAGACCATCACCGGCACCATGATAAATCCTCCGCCGACACCCATTATTGCGGCCAGGATTCCCACAAAAACACCCAGAATCAACGGCATCAGGACGGAAAGCCGTATCCCCGACTTTTCAAATTCGGTTTGCCACGGCAATTTGCCGATTAATTGGGCGTATTTCGACTCCTTTTTCGGACCTGTTGCGGGTATCTCTTTTTTTCTTAATGCCTGGAGGCTTTCAATAAACATATACGATCCGACAAAACCGAGCATCAAGACATAGGTGATTTTGATTAAAAAATCCGCATTTCCCGTTTGTCTTAAAACCTTGATGATCTGGACACCCAGCGTACCCCCCGCAACGCCACCGATCAGAAGCAAGATACCCATTTTGAAATCAACATTTCCCATTTTGTAGTGCGCCAGCGTTCCGGAAGTGGAAGCCCCGACGATCTGATTGGAATCGGACGCGGCGGCAACGGTGGGAGGGATGCCGATCATAATCAGCAGCGGCGTCATTAAAAATCCACCGCCGACACCAAAAATTCCCGAAAGAATCCCCACAAGGCCGCCCAAACCAAAAATAAGTAATCCATTCACAC
>JBAUWG010000489.1:0-3243 GCA_049583675.1 Desulfobacterales bacterium
ACGCCGAGATCGGGCAAAAAGACCATTTATGGATGGACACTAACCAATGCCAAGGATTGGCCATGCTAATACTAACACGGAAGTTGGGTGAGAAAATCACCATTGGCGATGATATCACGATTACCCTTGTTGAGATAAAAGGGACGCAGGTCAAGCTGGGAATTGAAGCCCCTAAACACATCGAAATTCATCGTCAGGAAGTTTATGAAAGGATCAGACAGGAAAATTTGGGTTCATCGGATATCAATGATTCGGACCTTTCCAGCGCGTTTGCCATTTACAGATCCTCAGGGGTGGTTAAAAAATAAACATGCCCATTACTGAACCCTGAAAAATTTACAGAGAGAGCAAATTGAAAATCGACACCACGAGATTCGGGTCCATCCCAGTAAATAAAGAAAAGATCATTCACATGCCCTACGGCATGCTGGGTTTTCCGGACAAAAAGCAATATATTGTTCTTGAGCATCAGGAAAATTCCCCTTTTTTCTGGTACCAATCGCTGGATGATCCCGGCCTTGCATTTGTCATCACCAGCCCGTTTTTGTTCATACCGAACTATCGGATCGATCTCAATGCCATGTTAAAAGAGATGTCCTGGGATACCAACGGTCAGAACGATGTTCTGCAATTGTACATTGTCGTGAATATTCCTAAAGGGATGCCCCAGGGGATGACCGGAAACTTTATCGGCCCGATTTTGATCAACAACCACCTGAATCAGGCGGTTCAGATGGTGCTTTCCAACAGCCCCTATACCCATAAATTTCCCCTGTTAAAAAAGAACTAATCCCGACACCTGTGGTTTTTTTTCAGATTATCATAGAATTGGCATGAAGTTTGAATTCATCTAAAACACTAAAAGAGATCTCAAAATTAGGATTTTCGGTCGAGATCAAGACGAGGCCGAGGATCAACCCACAGGCATACTCAAGTATGTCGTGGACTTGAGACGAGGACTCGACGCCGATATCGGGCGAAAAGACTTTTTTGAGACGGCTTTTATATTCACATGGAGATGAATCGATGAAAGATCCCTTAAATGCCAATACATGGCTTGAACCCGTTCTTTTTGCACAACATCGCGGCCTTCACCACCCATCCCCGAAAAGCTTGGACAAGACCGGAACTTCTGAGACATTTATTTCATTGATGACGGATATCCTTGAAAAAGGTGAAAATACAGAAACCCCGGCCAACACATTGGCTTTAGACAGCGGTTGTTTGCAACGTCTGATAAACGTGGTAACGCTTCAAATGAACGAATATTTGACGAGGGCACTCAGCAGCCTTGACGAAAGCGGTCAAGACACCGGTGTTTTAAAATTACAACAACAATGGATGAATGATGACGGCGTGGGCAACGACACGGCGACATCGATATCGACGCCGCGACAAGAACCTCAACACGCAAACGAGATCCAATGGCCGTCTTGCCGCAAAACCGCGCTTTCAGCCTCGCTTCCAGCCCGCCGGGCTTACAGGCCGGGGGCCGGACACGCTGAAATTGACGACATCATCAAACATGCTTCTAATGTCTATGGCGTTGATTCTGAATTGATCACGGCGGTGATCAAGGCTGAAAGTAATTTTGATGCCGCCGCCACTTCATCAAAAGGGGCGATGGGGTTGATGCAGCTGATGCCGGAGACTGCCAAGGGTTTGGGCGTCAAAGACGGCTACAATCCGGCTGAAAACATCATGGCCGGAACCCGTTATTTAAAAAGCCTGTTAACCCGGTACGACGGCAATGTCGAGCTCACGCTGGCCGCTTATAACTGGGGAATGGGAAACGTGGAAAGACAACCCGAGCGGCTGCCCCGGGAAACCCGAACCTATATCGCCCGTGTCAATGAATTTATGCAAAAAAGCACCTCATAATACGACTCTAATCGAGTTGAAACCCAATTAGACGTTATTCATTATCAGTTAATGGTTATTGGTTTTTTCTAAATTCAAGATAAAAAAACATGGTGCTGCTTTTCACATAACCAATAACGAATAACCGATAACTCCGATTGAGCATTTTTTACTCAATTGAGGAATATTATCTTTTCCTGCGAACCACCCGCCGCCGGACAACTCTCCTGCGGGGTTTTTGCGCCATAGATGCGATGGTGTCGGTTTCTTGAGTTGCCGAATCCACCGGCTCCGTCCGATTCATCACCCTGTCCGGACGCATTTTTTCATGGTAACGGCAGGTTGCCCTCGGGCATTTCAAACGCGTTGTGCCGGCTTTATTCGATGTTTCAATGAGAAATGGATTATGACATTTGGGGCACTGAATATGATGGGGTTTTCCCCAGCTGATGAAGCTGCATTCCTTGTTGGAACATTTATAGTAAGATTTTCCGGTTGCCGTACTTTTGACCTGGAGCTTCGACTGCCTGCATATGGGACATTCCAATGCCAGATCTTCTTCAAAAGCCGTAATACGTTTTTCAATATCATCGTCATCTATGGGGAAAATTTCTTTTTTATTTTTTATTTCCGAATCATCTTCAACAGGCAAAATAGAATCATGCGCGGGTGTCTCTGCCGCGGATGCGTCGAACCGTTGATTTGGATCGTCCGAAAGCGTCTTCGCCGGCGCTTCGGAAGTTGTCATCATTTTCGTACCGGGATGGTGTAATTCAATGTCATCACAAGGCTGCTTGTCGATCAATTTGCCGGCGTCGTGCAATGTTTCATTTTCAATATTTTCATCTTCACCCGGCAGGATGATGTCCGGTCCGGCTTCGCTCGATCCGGGTTCACCAAAATTTAAGTTTGTGATGTGTATTTTACCCTTGTAAGCATCCGGAGATAGAACTTTGGGTTCATTGGAAGAATATTTGGCGTGATCAAAGACTGGGGCCGAAGATTTCCGGCCGCGAATTTCAGGTGTTTTAATGACTTTGTCCGGTGATTTCTTTTCCAGAGGAACCCCTTGCATCTGTAATATTTGATCGAATTGAGCCGTTGCCGAATCGATATCCTTTCGGTTGGATCTCACTTCATCCATGGTCTGAACAAAATAGGCGACAAGATTCATTCCGGGCATTTTCGGGAAAACCATGTCCATAAGGCGGGCCATGCTATTCGCGGGTTTTTGAGGAATAAGTCTGTCGCTGTCAAGGAGCATATAGCCTTTTTGAATCATGGTTTCAATAACGGCAGTCATATCCGGATCGACGCTGAATCTCATGTCTTCCATATCTTCCGTTAATGTTTCACGGGTATAGCGATCGATTTCATCGGAAG
>JBAUWG010000490.1:0-8348 GCA_049583675.1 Desulfobacterales bacterium
TAGCCTTCAGGCGAAGACGGAAGGCATGCGAAAAAAATAACCACAGGCATATAGTTGATATTCCGAGGATTATTTTTTGAGCATAACGCCGAGATCGGGCAAAAAGACCATTTATGGATGGACACTAGTTAAGGAACTCGTATGTAAGCCGCCATCTTATATCCTTATGTCACGGCGTGGCATGACCGTCAATAATTATTCACCCGTTGCCGGAATACCGCCAAAACCTGTCGAAACGCCGCGAAAATCCCGATGAAGATCAACCCTGGCGATAGTGTTACGATCATAGGCTGCAATGTTTATTTCCGCACAGATCACTTCCGTACCACACAAAGAAAAAGTCCCCATATCTTCCTATTGACAAAATCCCACAATGTAACATATATGTTTAATTGCGAACTCTTCTGAAAAAGCGGTATTTATCGCTTTTTAATTTCTTTTTAACGCACAATAGAGTGTTTCTTCTCCAGTAACCGGGAACTTCAATTGAGCCTTTAATGTTCAATTGCATTGATATCGGATGCGTGATGGGCATAGATAGAGAAAAAGAATATTTGCTCAAGGCGATCGGCGCTTTTAAAAGAAGATTTATTGTCGTTTCGCCGGAATTCAGAATCCTGGCCGCCAACTGCCGATTAAATGGTGCGTCGGAATCCGAAATGATTGGGAAATGCTGTCACCGGGTGTTTTATGAACGACAGGATCCTTGTGATAACTGCGCGGTAAAGGAGGCTATGATAAGGTGTAAGCCCACTCTCATGCCCAAACCGGAAATTACTTTGGATCTGGACGAAATGCCGTGTTATTTTGCGTATCCCATCTATTCCGGGGATGAGATCGAAGCCTATGTCAGCATGGATTTTGACCTCCCCACTCAGGGAGGGCTGGAAGAAAAACTGCATCGTTCCAATGCCTTTTTGCGAAACCTCATTTTCAGTGCCGTAGACGGCGTCATCGCATCGGATATCAGCGGCAAGATTCTCATCTTCAACAACGCCGCCACCAAGGTTTTCGGTTATTCGGTGGATGAAGCGCTTCATTATCTCAATGTTCGGGACATTTACCCCGACAACAATGCCTATGAAGTCATGCGAAATCTTCGAAGCGACCGATATGGCGGCAAAGGAAAACTTCAATCCTATCAGGTCAATATCATCAGTAAAGACAAAGAAATTATTCCCATTTTTTTAAATGCCGCCATCGTCTACGAAAATGGGAGAGAGGTCGCCACCATCGGTTTTTTCCACGATCTGCGGGAAGAGCTTCACATAAAAGAAGAGCTTGGCAAAACCCAGCTTCAACTTTTGCAAGCCGAAAAAATGTCTTCTCTCGGGAAACTGGCCGCCGGGGTGGCCCATCAGCTCAACAATCCCCTTGGCGGGATTACACTGTTCGCCAAACTCATCCTGGAAGAATATGATTTGGAAAACGGCGTCAAAGAAGACCTGAATAGAATTTTACGAGACGCCAAAAGATGCCGGGATACGGTAAAAGAGCTCCTTGAGTTCACCCGGCAGACACGGCAATTGATGCGCCCCCATGATATCAACCGGGCCCTTGCCCGGACCCTCTTTTTGTTGGAAAGCCAGACCCTGTTTCACAACATCGAAATCGTAAAAAACCTCAATGCATCACTTCCCCCTGTTCTTTCAGACGTCCAGCAGTTATATCACTTGTTCATGAATATCATTCTCAATGCCGTCCAGGCCATGGATGGAAAGGGAGTGCTGACGATAAAGAGTTTCCTGCTGCCGGACGGGGACAAGGTCTGTATCGAGATATCCGATACGGGACCGGGGATATCCCGGGAAAATCTGCCCCACATTTTCGAACCGTTTTTCACCACCAAAGAAGAAGGCAAGGGAACCGGTTTGGGACTTAGCCTGGCCTACCGAATCGTACAAAATCATGGCGGTCGAATCCAAGCTGAGAGTGTTCCCGGAAAAGGAACGATGTTTACGATAGTGCTTCCCATCGGGTCTAAAAAAAATGTAAGCATTTAATTTTTTGAAAGCTGACCACTTTAGATACGATTATTTTTTTTAAAGCGCCGCTAACATCGATTGAGTCAAAGACCTAAACAGTTTCAAAAAACAAAGGAGAAGAAAGTGGAAATAGCACCCGGCGCAACGGTATTGGTTGTTGATGACGAGCAGGATATTCGCGACGCATCCGAACGCATCCTCAATCGCGCCGGTTTTCAAGTCTTAAAAGCATCCGGCGGCGGCGAATCGCTGCAGGTTTTAGAAAAGGAAAGGATCGACATCGTACTGCTGGATCTGAAAATGCCGGGAATGGACGGGTTGGAAGTTTTAAGAGGCATTCGTGAGCTGAGCGAGACCATTCAGGTCATCGTGATCACAGGATATGCCACGGTGGAAACCGCCATCGAAGCCATGAAAAAAGGGGCCTATGATTTCATTCCCAAACCATTTGAGCCGGATCAGCTTAGGATCATTGTCAACCGCGCCTGGGAAAAAATCTGCTTAATCCGGGAAGCCCGGCGGCTCGAGCTGGAGAGAAGCAGGACGTTGTATGATCTGGATACGGAAAAAAGCCGAATCCGCACCATTATCGAATCATTTCCCAGCGGTGTCGTGGTAACCGATCCCAAGGGACATGTGGTATTGATGAATCCTGCCTTCAAAAAGCTTATCGGCCATGATGCCGGTCTGAAATCCGGAGGGCCCATAGAAGACTATTTGCCGGATTCAGAGATTTGCCGCATCGTCAAGGAAATTTCCCAGGGCAGGTATGTGGATTTCGACGACATCCCGAACCTTGAATTTTCCCTCGATGACAAAAAATATATGATGGCCAGAGGGCGACCGGTTTTGGGCGAACGAAAAGAGTGCCTCGGCGCCATCTTAAACCTTGTGGACATTACCGGCATGAAACTTCTGGACCAGCTCAAGTCAGAGTTTGTGGCAAAGGTTTCACACGAATTGCGATCGCCGTTGTCCACCATCCACGAACAACTGGCCATTGTTATCCGTGACATGGTGGGAGAAGAGACGCTGCAGGATCAGCACATTCTCGCAAGAGCCCAGGAAAAAACAAAAGGTTTGATTTCATTGATCGGGGATTTGCTCGATTTATCCCGTATCGAAGAAGGGATTATCTGTCATGAGCCTCAACCGGTTCGGGTCGATGGGGTCCTAAAAAATATTGTCGAGTTTTTGAATCCGTCCGCCCAAAAAAAGAACCAGTCTCTTAACCTGTTGCTGCCGGAGCGTGCACTTCCCGAACTCATTGCAGATCCCATCGCCCTTGAAAGTATTTTTGGAAATCTCATCACCAATGCCATCAATTACACCCAGGAGGGCGGAGAAATCAATGTCATGGCGGATATGACGGGAATCAATATCCGCGTCACGGTAAAGGACAATGGATTCGGTATCGCGGACAAATACCTGGATAAAATTTTTGAAAGATTTTACAGGGTCAAAGATGATAAGACCCGCTATATTACCGGGACCGGCCTTGGACTGCCCATTGTCAAGGGACTTTTGGATTCAATGGGCGGAATTATCGATGTCGCCAGCGAATCAGGAAAGGGAAGTATGTTTACCGTTTTACTCCCGATCAAGCTTTGAAAAATTACAAATTTTCATCAAGGGCTTTTAAAAATTCTTCGGGCGGGACCTGAATCCCGGTCCATAGCGCCAGGGTCCGCCGGCACTGATAAGCAAGCGGCGACAGACCGTCCATAAACCGTGAGCCCATTCGCTGGGCCAGACTCTGCCACAAATTCTCATTGCGTCCGTAATTGAGATCGACGACCAGTTCGCAATTTTTGATGCGAAGTTTCTCAAGCACCACCGCCATATCCGATGACTCATCCGGACTTGAAACCGAAGTGGCGTTGACCACGATGTCGACATCCAAAGTGCGATCTTCGAGATCATGAATCGGCAGCGCTTCTCCCCCGAAACGATTCACGATTTGAAGGGTTTTTTCTCTGTCGCGGCCGACCACGTAAATAGACCCTGTTCTCAGCCAGTTTAATATAAATACAATGGCCCTGGCCGCTCCGCCGGTTCCAAAAACAAGGGCCGATTTTCCCTCGACCTCAAATCCTGAATCATTCAGCGCGTCCATGAAACCGATGGCGTTGGTGTTGTATCCTTTGAGGATATCGCCGTTGCGGACGATGGTGTTGATGGCACCGATAATGTTCGCCCCTTCTGAAAGAACGTCCAAATGCGGTATGACTTTCTCTTTAAACGGTATGGTGATGCTCGCGCCGGCGATATTTAAAACCCTTATGCTCTGTAATGCCGAACCGATCCGGCAGGGGTCGATGCTGAAGGGGACGTAGATCCCTTTCAAACCGATCCGTTTCAGAACCGTCGAAAATATGATCGGCGACTTTGAACGCATCACCCGTTCATCACCCAGTATGCAATATACCTGCATCAAAAAAGCATCTTTTAGACAAAAGACCTGCTCCGGTTTCCCAGGGCAGGTCTGTTAAGGATAAACCGGTTATAGGCCGAACTCTGCCAAATCCGGACCGAGATACTCCCGTTCATTCTCACCGAGAATCCCGAGGGACAGGCATATGATGGTCCATAAATGCGTCGTATGATAATGTCCGCCGTAATGTTCTTTGAGGTCGTGGATCTGAGCATGGCAGTTATGACACGGTGTCAGACAATAATCGGCCCCGGTCTCCATGATCTGTTCAAATTTTCGCTTGCCGTAATATCGCCGGGCTTCGGGAAACCCGGACTGAAGGTAGCCGCCGCCGCCGCCGCAACAGTAGTTGTTGGACCTGTTGGGCTGCATGTCCACGAAATTCTCTTCACCCACCACCGTTTTGACAACATACCGCATATCTTCCGCCACCGCGTCGCCGAAACTTTTTCGAATGAGCTGACACGGATCCTGGACCGTAAATTTGATCTTCAGATCCTTGTTCCAGTCGGAATTCACTTTCAGTTTTCCTTCGCGGATCCACTGGGCATAATACTGAATGATGCTTTTACACTCGAAATGATGATCGATGTTGAATCGCTGCAGTCCGACCCGGACCGCAAAGAGTTCATGCCCTCACTCGGTATTGAGCCATACCTTGCACCCGAGATCATCCACGGCCTTGGCCTTGACCCGAATAATGTTTTCCCAGTTTTCCAGATCGGCACAGAACAGGCAGTAATTCTCCGCAGCCCATCCTTTGGACCCATAAGTCCAGTCGGCGCCGACCCGATGCAGAATTTTCCAAAGCGGCACCATTTCATCGGGTTCCGTCACCGGTTCGCGCGAATTCTGATTCAAAAAGAAATGGGCGCCGGTTTTATCCATGGGAACTTGAAGATCTTCAAAGCCGCTTTGGGTCTCCCGGACTTCCTCTGCCACATCCTCCACAACAAATCGCCAATCTTCTTCGGTAGCCCCCATGGCGCTGCAGGTTTCGTTTTTCAACGCCAACTCGCATGATCCCCGGATGCCTTTGGGCTGATCGGCTTTAGGCCAGTTGCTGCGAATGTTGAAGACCAGCGCGGCGATGTCGATCTTCATGGGACAGGCATACGTGCATCGGGTGCACATGGTGCACATCCATGCCCAGTTCGAATTTAGAATCTCTTCGTCAAGTCCGAGAGAAGCCATGCGAAGAAATTTTCTGGGATCCATATCTTCCAGACCCGTGGCAGGGCAGCCTGAAGAACAAAGGCCGCAGGTCAGACAAAGATTCAAGTTTCCGCCTTCGGGAAGCAAGGACATCACATGGTCTTTGAACGTACTGTTTTTCTTTCCCTTAATCTCGATGATCCGGGATGGCATTATGCCTCCTATAAATTAGAGATGGACGATTGGAAATCGGGCGTTTTAATATCGCAATTCTTCAATTGAAATTTTACATTGCAATCCTAAAACGGCTTTTGCCGACGGATCATCCGAGAAGCCGTTTAATGCTTTCCGAGATTTGCTCTGCAGATGCGGGTTTGGCGATATAGTCATCGGCCTCCGTAGCCATTCCGTCCCGATGGGTATATCGAGTCGATGTGACGTGCGACGCAACGGCCGTCAGAAGGATAACAGGAATATCGCAGCGCCGGTCATCGGCTTTTAATTTTTTGCACACCTCGTATCCGTCCATCTCAGGCATCATCACGTCCAGGACGATGGCATCCGGCGGATTGGCCTTAACTTTCGCCAGCCCTTCGATGCCGTTATAAGCCAGTTCGACTTCGAAGCCCTCTTTTTCCAACTGGCCTTGGACAATGGAGCAGAAATCAGGCTCATCATCGACGACTAAAATTCTTCTTTTTTCACTCATTGTAATCCTCCTTTATATTGGCACCGGTCACTTGTCATTGAAACGTTGCCCATTAAACGATGATTTCTCAGCATTCCTTTGGTGAACGTTGAGTATTTTCCGTTAACTTTTCCAAAATATGTGATCCGACGGCGCATGATCCCGGCTGCCGTCCCTTTTTACCTTCCCGCAAACAAATTTCAGGCCGTGGCCGGTCTGGGATAAAGTCCTGCTTTTTCGACGATCTCAGGAACTTTGTCTTCCCACTCGATGGCCATGACGTGAAAGCCGCTGACCCCTTTGACATCTTTCAGGCGCTGGATCGTTTCGATACAGATCTTGATGCCTTCTTCGGATTGCTTCTCCTTGGGAGTATCGGCCATCCGCTTGACCATTTCATCCGGCACCTCGATCCCCGGCACCCTGTTTTTCATATACCGCGCCATTCCGGCGGATTTAAAGGGCGTTACGCCGGCCAAAATATAAACTTTGTCCAGAAGTCCGCGATCGCCGGCCATGTTCAGCCAGAGTTCGAATTTATCAATGTCGTATATGCACTGGGTCTGTATAAATTCGACGCCGGCGTTGATTTTTTTGGCCAGCCGGGGAACCCGGATTTCGAACGGATCGGCAAAAGGATTGGCCGCAGCCCCGACGAACATTTGAGGCGGACGGCTGATATCGTCTCCTCCTAAAAATTTTCCCTGATCCCGCATATGCCGCACGGTTTGAATCAACTGCATGGAATCGATGTCATGAACATTCTGTCCCGTGGGACAGTCGCCGAAACTCTGATGATCCCCGGTAAGGCACAAAATGTTGAATATGTCATAGGACGCCGCACCGAGGATATCGCTTTGCAGCGCAATGCGATTTCGATCGCGGGTCACCATCTGAAGCACCGGTTCAAGCCCCATGAGCTTGAGGCGTATGCATGCCGCCAGACTGCACATACGGGTGACCGATGTCTGATTGTCGGTGATATTGATGGCGTCCACATGATCCTTGATCATATTGGCTTTTTTAACGATCACCTCGGGATCGCTCCCGCGCGGGGGACCGCATTCCGAGGTAACGGCCATGTGACCGGCGGTCAGAATCTTTTCCAGTTTACTGGGTGTCTTTGGTTTCATTCCTGCACATCCTCCCTGACCACTTTTCTGGGTCCTCCGGCCCTGTCGAAGGACCAATCCTTTAAGCCGCAGATCTTTTCGTAATCATCGAGCCTGCCGAGTGCCTTGAGACGATCGATAATTAATTGCCAGGCACAGTCGATGTCTTTGTTTATTTCACAACTGCCCCGGGCGGAACCGCCGCACGGTCCGTTCAGGAGCCGTTTTGCGCACCGGGAAACCGGGCAGATGCCACCGGTGGTCGCCAGAATGCACTGACCGCAAGCCTGGCATCGTTCCGTCCATAAGCCCCGCTTCTCCGTGACGCCTAAAAAACAGGTGTTCACTCCGGGGTAGACAGGCGTATCATGGTATTTTTCGGCCATAAACTGGACGCCCACACCGCATGCAATGGAAACAACGGCGTCATACTGATCCATTCTGTCCCGTATCTCTTCAAGATATTCATGGTCGCACTGCCGCTCCAAGGTCTCTTCATCGATTTTGACATTTCGCCCCTGGTTTAAAAAATACATTCTAAGGGCCGAAGCCAGAACTCCGACTTCTTTTTTTCCGCCCGCTTCACAGACCGTGACGCATTCATTGCAGCCCAGAATCAGGATTTTTTCATGTCCTTTGATTTCTTCTATGATTTCTTCTATGGGTTTTTTGTCCGCGACAATCATAAGACCTCTCTTTCGTCAATGATGTAATCAAACCTGAAACGTCAAAGTGTTTTCCCCTTGACAAACATTCAGTGGATTTATGCGGCCCTGTGTTTGGCCAGCTTGATGGGATTGGGTCCTAAGTTTCTGATCCTTTCATCCATCTCAACGGCAATCTGCGCAAAACGGGGGCCTTCGCTGGACGAAAGATTATACATCTGGACGCGCTCTCCCCCCACTCCAATGGCATCCAGAATCTGTCGGGTATGCTCCACCCGTTTTCGCGCTCTCAAATTACCGCTGTTATAG
>JBAUWG010000491.1:0-1928 GCA_049583675.1 Desulfobacterales bacterium
GTCTGTGGTTAAAATTATCGTCTTTCTTGAACTCGAACAAAAATATGCATTTTTCAAAGGTCTCGATTTTCACTTGCGATTTCATCTGCATGTTCTCTTTCCAGTTCAGCTAAAATATTTTCCCCGGCAAATTTTCCGTACAGGTTATCTATAGGCCCTTTTTTCATTGGAATCAGCACGATATTATCTTTTTCGATACGGATTTGAAAAAAAGTTCCCGGCACGATATTAAATTTTTTTCTGACCTCTTTGGGAATAACAAGCTGGCCCTTAGCGGATATTTTTGCAGTCATCATTTTCTTACCTCATAATGTGTTTTACCTATAATAGAGTAAGAAATTAATGGGGTCAATTGAAAAGTGAAAGCGATACAAAAAAAAGGCTCTTATTGCAATGACCGTTAGTCGCTACATCCTCTTTTTTATTGTTGCAACCATTCCGATCTTGTTTGCTGCCGTGCAGCCGTGGATATGGGCATTTTATACCGCTTGTATTGTTTTGGCATTTTTGATGCTGATATGGCAAACCAGAGATGCCCGAGCGTGGAAGCCGCGCGGCCTATTCATCTTCTCCGTGGGGTTATTCTTTGCTGTAACGCTGTGCCAGTGCCTGCCCATTCCAAGATCTGTTTTATCTTTTTTCAGTCCGTATCGATACCAATTGCTGGTCCAATCCCTTGGGATCATCGGGAGACCTTTTGATTTCGCAACCATAAGTTATGCCCCGCTGACGTCTTTGGCCTGGTGGATTTTTTTGCTGGGCCTTTTCTTATTTTTTATGGTGTTCCATGAAACTGTCAGATCTGACCGGGATTTAAAAATTCTGGTTTCGATTTTGCTGGTTGTTGCTTTTTTAGAGGCAATATACGGGCTCTTTCAAGCTCTTGTGCCGTCACTGGGGGTCCTCTGGGTGGATTATATTACAGCCTACTTGGGCGATGCGCGCGGCACGTATATCAATCGGAATCATTTCGCAGGGTTTATGGAAATGATGCTCCCCCTGGGGCTGGCATATACGCTGGCCATGGGAAACTGGCATAAAAAAATAAGTTTCAAGGCCCTGATATCCTCGGACCGGCCCAATTTTCAGTTTTTTCTTTGCATCGGACTGGTGGTCATGACCCTGGCGCTTTTGTTGTCCAGGTCCAGGGCAGGCATATTCGGAGGGGTATTGGGCTTTTTGACCTTTGCATTGCTGTTGCGTTCATCCAGCGGAGATCTGCCGCGAAGTTTCTGGGTGATGATATCCGTAATTGTCGGCATGGTTGCTTTTTACAGCCTGAAAATCGGGATCGATCCGGTGCTGGAACGGTTTTTAAAGATCAGCGAAGACACATCGCGACTCGATATATGGCATGACAGCCTGGCCATGATCAAAGGTCATCCTTTTGGTATCGGACTTTCGGCTTTTAAACAGGTGTTTCCCGTATATAATGCCTCTAATTTCTCGGATGTCCGATTCACCTATCTGCACAATGATTACCTCCAGCTTCTTGCAGAGGCCGGGTGGATCGGTTTCCTGGCACTGGTGGCCGGGTTTTATATCTTCTTGGTCAAATCAGTTCTTAAAATTCGAAAGATGCATCTGCAGTCCGATCCTATGAAATATTTTCTGGCCATCGGTGCGCTCAGCGGTCTCGTTTCCATGGCGTTTCACAGCTTTTTTGATTTCAATCTGCACATGCCGGCCAACGCCGTCTATTTTGTGATGCTGATGGGAATTGTTTATCATTGTTCTTGGCGATCAATTAAACCTCATAGCGAAACCCGAGATTCCAAGATAGCTTGATTTCTTTTCATTCACCGCCCGCTTCACCGCCTGCGGCAGATTCGCTCGAGCCGCAGAAATCGCAGAGAGAATAGTTATTTTCATTGCCGTTGAGAGGACGGCAATGAAAAGGTAATGCACTTTTTTTAATGGATTTATGG